>JBDTSC010000281.1:0-5141 GCA_039931375.1 Ardenticatenales bacterium | reverse complement strand
CGGTGACCTTCACGGTCGCCCCGGGCTATTGGCAGGTGCTGGTTCAGACCAACTTCACCGGTCAGACCTGCTCCACCGGTCTCGACTACCAGATCGACGTCAACTAGCCCTTGGCTGGTTGAAGGACGCCTCGCGCGTTCGCGGAACCGGGGGTGGGCTTTGGCCCGCCCCCGGTTCTTTTTTCGTCCACACAAATGGCGATGGCCTCGGCGCTGAACCGCTCGTTGCGGGTGTCTATCTCGATCGCCGCCGTGCACAGTGCGGATCTGCGCAACACCGGACATAAAGGAGAGGGTAACGAACAACATGTAAGCGCAATGCACCGCGCGGTTTGTTCAGTCCCGGGCCAGTGTTGAAGCGTACAATCCCGGTCCAGCCGAGCCCAAGCGGGAGGAATCCATGCCCAGTCATCCGCCCACGGGGCCGGCCACCACCGACGGCCCGCCCGACGTCGGCCGGCCTGACGCCTACGATCCGATCGCGGACGTCTACGACCGCTTCTGGGGCGATGCGCTCGCGCCCGCGATGCTCGCCGCGCTCGATCGCCTCTTGCCTCCCGTCGATGCGATCCGTGCGACGGCGGCCCTCGCACCCCGCGCGCCCCGCCTGCTCGACCTGTGCTGCGGCACCGGCCAGCTTGCCGCGGGCCTCCTCGCCCGCGGCTGGGACGTCGTCGGCATCGACGGCTCGGGCGCGATGCTCGAGCGGGCGCGTCGCCGAGCCCCAGGTGCGGTGTTCGTGCAGGCCGATGCGCGCGCATTCGACGCGGCGGCCACGTCGGGCGGAGCACCGTTCGACGCCGTGGTCTGCGCGTTCGACAGCCTCAACCACCTGCCGGATGCGGCCTCGCTCGCCGACACATTTCGTTGCGTGTCCCGAGCGCTGCGGCCCGGTGGCCGGTTCGTGTTCGACCTGAACACGCGCGAGGGCTTCGAGGAGCGCTTCAACGGCTCGTTCGGATTCGCCGCCGATGACCTGGCGTGCGTCGTCACGGCCGACTTCGACGGCCAACACGGTCGCTATGCCGTGACGGTGTTTCGCCCGGCGCCCGATGGGCCTTCGCCCGGTGCCGAAAGGACGTGGCAGCGCACGGAGGCGACGCTCGTCCAGCGCTGCTTCGAGATCGATGCGATCCTATCGGCCCTGGCGGATGCCGGCTTTGGCGATCCAACCGTCATGGATGCGGAGGACGATCTGGGCATGGACGGGCACTTCGGACGTGCCGTGTTCATCGTCGATCGATCGTCCGACTGAACGCGCGGCCGAACATCGGCCGGCGCCGCTGACCGCTATCCGTTATCGCCCGCAGGCCCAGGCGGCGCGGCCTGCCGTGGCCATCGCGGCAGGAAGGTCGGCCGGCGCGTCGGCGCGCGTGACGGCGGAGGCGGTTCCCGTCAGCTCGCTCAGGAGCGCCGCGACCCGGCCGTCGACATCGGCCAGCGCGAGGCCCTGGACACGCCAGCCCGCGGCCCGCAGCTCCGATGCCACGGCGACGGCGCGCGCCTGCACCTCCGCCGGCCACGGCGCGTCCGCCACGATCACCACCCGCCCTGCAACGCCCGCCGTGGCCAGCCCGGCCCGCACATCCAGTTGGTTGGCGGCGCCGAGCAGCGCGAGGTCGACGCGGCGACCCTCGCGCACCGAACGCCGGCCGAGCACTTCGGCAAAGTCGGTCGGGTCGCGGCCCGTGGCCACCCGGTCCGCCTGGACATCCCAGGCGATGACGCTGGCGCCGACATCGCCCCGCTCACCGACGCCCAAGCCACCCAGCCATGCGTCGACGGCCGGCTGCCACCCCGCCAGCGTCGCGGCCTCGCCGCCCGCGATCCATCGTGCCGCGGCGGGCGACGCGTCGATCAGGAGCACGCCGTGGACTCGCCCGGGCAGCGTGCACGTCGCGTGGTTCCGCTGCACGGATGGCAGGAACACGCGCTGCGCGGCGATGCCGGTGGGACCCTCGCCGATCGGCGGCCCGGCTCGCGGCGTTTCCGGCAGCGCGATGCCGCCGTGCGGCCGATCGAACAGGCCGGCCTCGCCGTGCGCCACGAACACGGATGCGCCGATGATCGTGACATCCGTCGTGCCGCCCGCCGCGCGGCGGCCGAGCGGCAGACGGACGGAACGACCGCTGACCCGCCGCTGCGGATCGGACAGCGCAGCCAGGTCCACCGCGGTCAAATAGCCTCCGTCCGCCACAAGGGCGCGCCGAACGCCGCCCGGCAACGAGACGAGACCGATGGCGCCGGCGGCCAGGCCGGGCAGCTCGATCGCCGCCGGCTGGTCTCCATCTTGCGCACCGTCCGCTAGCGTCCACCGACCGCGCCCGACCGCCCCGAGCGCGGGCGCGTTGCGATCGCCGGACAGCACGATGAGGGTCGGGTCGATGGCGATCCGGCGATACGCGGCGCGCAGCACGACCGGCGCACCGACGGGGCGCGGCGCCGGGCTGTCCGCGATGCGAAAGGCCTGCAGCCGACTCGTGTGGCCGTCCGTCATCAACGCGAACAGCCATCCATCGTCCGCGGCGAGGGCCGCGATCGCGTCGTCGCCGGCGGCCACAGCCGTCAACCGCGCCAGGACGGTCGGCGCGTCGGGCCGCGTCACATCGACGACGACGATGTCGCCTGTCGCGTCCGGAACGAACAGTCGGCCGCCGCTCGTTGCCATCTGCACCGTGCGAGCGCCGCCCGCGATCGCCGCGAGCGGCGGCGCCTCGATCCGGCGCGGGGCGGCGGGGTCGGCGACGTCGAAGGCCGTCAGGCCGGCGTCCTCCGTCAGCGCGTATACGGTCCGGTCGATCGACAGCAAGCTGTGCACCGCCGCGCGTCGGCCGTCGGGGAGCGTCACCACCGCGCCGCCCAGCCGTCGGCGCGCCGCCCCGGGCCGAATGTCCACGGCGACCAGCCCGGCCGACCCGGCCGCGGCCCACGCGACCTGCCCGTCGCTGGCCGTGACGATCTGCAGGACCGGCGGCATCGGGTCGAAGCCGGCGGACGCGCGCGCCGTGGACCCTGGCTCGAACGCGGCGGCGGCGACGGTTCGCAGACCGAGCGCGCCAAGGGCGATGACCGCCGCGCCCTGGCCGTCGAGCGCCAGCGCGGCGGCATCGACGGGCGCTTCGGCCAAGGGGAGCGCGCGGAGGATCGTCGGCGCGTCGGGATCCCGTACATCGACGGCCCACAGCGTGCGCCCGTCGCCATCGACGACCACGGCGTGCGGGCCGCGCAGCGCCACGGAGGCCCGGGCGGCGGCAACGGTCAGCGGACCACCGATGTTCGGCAGAAGCACTGAGCTCCGCACGCGCGGGCGCGCCGGGTCGGCGATGTCGAGCGTGGTGAGCCGAAGCTGGGTGACGCCGGCCAGCCGGCCTGTGACGGCCTCGACGGCCACGGCCAACGTACCGTCGTCGGCCGCGACGGCGTGCACGTCGCGCGCGATGCCCTGGAACGTGACCGACGGCCGGTCCGGCGCGCGCACGTCGATGACCCGTAGGCCGGAGGGTCCGGCGATAAGGACGTGCGTTCCGGCGCCCAACAGCGCCAGGCTGCCGACGGCCCTGCCCGTCGGTGCGGCGCCGGCGGCCACGAACCCGACCTCGATCGGCGCGGCGGCTCGCTTGGCGTCGATGACCGACAGGCCGCGCTCGGTGAGGGCATAGATCCAGGTGTCGGCGGCGGCCATCGACGTGATCCGCTCGGCGCCGGAGAGGCCCAGCGGGCAGGCGCCGAGCGCCGCCATCAACCCGCGCCCGGCCGGATCGCCAGGGCGCCCATCGGCCGTGGCATCGAACAGCCAGACGGTGGCCGGCGCGCCGTCGATGCCCGGCACCGCCGCCGCCAACCGACCGCCATCCACCGCGAGCGCTTCTGGCACCTCGGGCAGGACGGGCGTCCAGGACTCGGGCGCCGTCATGGACCCGTCGGGCGCCGCGAGCGGCCACGCCACGACGCGCGGCCCGACGACGCCCCAGGCGCGTGACTCGTCCACGGCCACGGCCGTGACGCTGCCGCCGTCCTGGGCAAACTCCGCCAGCGCCGCCAGCTGCGTCCGCAGGTCGGTCGGAAGATCGGTTGGACCGAGAACGGCATCCGCCAGGAGCGAAGTGTGGCCGATGGCGCCGATCACTGTGATCGCCCCAGAGTCCACCGCCGACGCCGGTGGCGAGGGCACGGCGGTCGGCGCGATCGACGCTGTGGGTGACGGCGCGCCGGTCGTCGCCGTCGGCGAATCGGTCGATGTCGCGGCAGCGGCCGGCGCGTTGGCGAGCGTGATCTCGATCGGCGGGCCGGGGGCGAGCGCGTCGACGGCGACGCTGACCGCGTGCGCCTGGTCGGCGGCGCCCGGGTACCAGCGCACGTCGTGGCCGGCGGCTTCCGCCCGGACGTCGTAGCGGCCCGCGGACTGTTCGATCGCCGCACAGCCGCGGGCGTCGGTGGCGCCGAACGAGGCGAAGTCGCTGTCCCCCGCGGCGAAGAGCGTGACGATCGCATCGGACAGGCCGACGCCCGATTCGTCGACGATGTGGGCGACCAGGACGTTCGCTTGCGCCAACGCCGCACAAGGTAGCAGCGTCCACGCGGGCGGCACGGGCGATGGGTTGTCCGCCGTCCGGCTTGGCGTCGCCGACGGTTGACTGGGATGCCGTCGCGTGGCGGCGGCCGACGGTTCGATCGGTGCGTGCGTCGGCAACGCCTCGGACGTCGCGCTCCCAGGGGCGGCGGCGCCGGCGCCGGCATCGATGTCGTTCGGGCCCGTGGTCGGACGGGCACCGCCGGCAACCGCAGTGAAGGGCGCGGTTTGGGCGCTTGGGTCTGCGGTGACCGCAACACCCGCCGGTGCCGCCAACGCCGCCGCCGCGCGGGCCGCCGCCGCCGTCGCACGCGCGATGGTGTCGGCGTCGGCCGAAAGCGCCGGGTCGGCCGACTGGGCAGGATCGGCCGACTGGGCAGGATCGGCCGTGGCCGCCGCCGCTCCATCCGATGTTTTGAGGGCACTCGGCCCCGCGGCGCTCGCGTCGGCATCCCCGCCGCCACGGTCCAGCGACGCGTTTCGCCCGCCGCCCACCGTTGGTTCGTCGCTGCCGGCCGGCGTTCGCGCGCGCCAGACGAGAGCGCCGAGGAGGAGCAGGGCGGCCACGACGC
>JBDTSC010000280.1:0-5182 GCA_039931375.1 Ardenticatenales bacterium | reverse complement strand
AGCGCGCGCCGAAGGGCGCAACGACCCGCGCCGGCGCCGGCGAAGCGACGCTGGACGGCGCGCCGCCCGAACTCCTGGTCCTGGAGATGGCCACGGACCGCTTCGGCGAGATCGCCGAGTTGGCCGCGATCGCGCCGCCGTCCGTCGCGCTCGTCACGCGCGTCGCGGCCGCCCACCTGCACGCGCTCGGGGATCTGGACGGCGTCGAGCGCGAAAAAGGCGATCTGATCGCCGCCCTGCCGCCGGACGGCCTGGCCGTCCTGAACGCCGACGACCCCCGCGTCGCCCGCATGCGCGGCCGCACGAGCGCCGACGCGGTGCTCGTCAGCACCGCGGGGGACGAGGCCGCCGATATCCGCGCCGGCAACATCCAGCTCGACCGCGGCGGCACCGCGTTCGACATCGTGGTGCGAGGCGGCGGCGAAGCCGTGCTGCGTGGCGGCCGCGCCGTCCCCATCGCGATGCCGGCGGGTCGCGACGACATCGTGCTCGCGACGTACGACGTCACCGTCCCCGCCCGGATCCCGTGGCTCGGCGCCCACTTCGTCACCGCCGCGCTGATGGCGGTGGCCGTTGGCCGGCGCTTCGGCATGACGGTGGACGATGTCGTCGCGCGGCTGACGACGCTGCCACCGCAGAAAGGGCGGCTGAACCCGCTGCCCGGGCGGGCCGGCTCGACGATCCTCGACGACAGCTACAACGCCAGCCCGGCCGCCGTTTTGGCCGCGCTCGACGCGATGGCGGCGCTGCCGGCCGGCCGCCGGATCGCCGTCCTCGGGGACATGGCCGAGCTGGGCGACGCCGCGGCCGAGGCCCATCGCGCCGTCGGCGTGCGCGCGGCGGCGGTGGTCGACGTGCTCGTGACGCGGGGCGAGGCGGCGGAAGGGATCGCGGCCGGCGCGCGGGGCGCGGGCATGGCCGCCGAGCGCGTCGTCGTCACGTACCGCGCCCAGGACGCGATCGCGGCGGTCGAGCCGTGGCTCTCGGCGGAGACGATCGTCCTCGTGAAGGGCAGCGCGATCACGCGCATGGAGCACGTCGCCGCCGGATTGCTCGCCGCGCCCGAGAGTGCCGCCGACGTCCTGGTGCGGCAGGACGCGGCGTGGCGTCAGATCGTCCTGGTCCGGCCCGATCGGCCGACGTGGCTCGAGATCGACCTCGGGGCGATCGCGGACAACACGCGACTCCTGAAGGCGCGGTCCGGCGGCGCCCAGCTGATGGCCGTGATCAAGGCCGATGCCTATGGCCACGGGGCAGTGCGCGTCGCCCGCACGGTGCTGCACAACGGCGCGGACCGGCTCGGTGTCGCCTGCTTGGCCGAGGCGGCCGCGCTGCGCCGCGAGGGCATCGACGCGCCGATCCTGGTCCTGGGCTGGACGCCCGCCTGGCAGGCCCGCGACGCCGTCGGCGTCGACGCGGCCCTGGCCGTCTACGACGATCAAACCGCCCGCGCGCTGGACGAGGCGGGCCGTGACCTCGGGCGCATCGTCACCGTGCACGTCAAGGTCGACACGGGCCTGCACCGCCTCGGCCTGCCGCCGGGCGAGGCGCCGGCGTTCCTGCGGTCCCTCGCCACGATGCCCCACCTGGTGGTCGAGGGCGTGTTCACCCACCTGGCCGCGGCCGACGAGCGCGCGGCGCCGGCGCGAGAGGCGACAGACGCCCAGCTGGACGCCTTCCGCGCGCTGCTCGGCGAGCTCGACGCCGCCGGACTTCGCCCGCCGCTCGCGCACGCCGCCAACAGCGCCGCCGTGCTCGGGCGAAGCGACGCCGCGTTCGACCTCGTTCGACCGGGCATCGCACTGTACGGCCTCGAGCCGTCACCGGACGTCGGCGGCGCAGACCTTCGCCCGGCTCTCAGCTGGAAGACCCAGGTCGCGCAGGTCCATGTCCTGGCGCCGGGCGAGGCCGTCGGCTACGGGCGGACGTGGACCGCGGACCGGCCGTCGCGCGTCGCCACGATCCCGGTGGGCTACGCGGACGGCTTCCGCCGCGCGCCCGAGCGCTGGCGGCACGTGCTGGTCCGCGGTGCTGAGTCGCCGCTGGTCGGGCGGGTGTCGATGGACCAGGCCGCGATCGACGTGACGGACATCCCCGGCGTGCGCGTCGGCGACGAGGTCGTGCTGATCGGGCGGCAGGGCGAGCGGTCGTTGCGCGCGGAGACCGTGGCCGGATGGCTCGGGACGATCAACTACGAGGTGGTCAGCCAGATCCTGGCGCGTGTGGCGCGGGTATAGCTGAGGACACGGGATCTTCGCCGACGATCCGTCGTGCGCGGCATCGGCCCACCCACGACGCCCCTCCGTGCCACTTGGCGGATAGCCGACACTCAGGCATCCTCTGCGTTCGCCGCCCCGCTTGCTCCACACTTGCTTCAACGCCGCCCGTCGCGCCCGGCCGTGATCGCGGCCAGAAAGGATTCCGCATGCACCGCATGTTCCGCTATGGCATCGTGCTGCTCGCGCTGACGACCGTTCTCGTCGGCCGGGCGATCGTCACGGCATCACCACACCGCAACCTGGTCGTCACGGGCCAGGACAACTTCTTCGAACCGACCGAGATCACCGCCGCTCCCGGCGAGGCCATGAGCATCGACTTCGTCGGCGCCGGCTTCAGCAGCTCGCACTCCCTCAAATTCGAGCTCGAGGCGGGCACCGTCGTCGGCACCGACCCGGCGTCCCTTGGCGTGACGCGCCATCTCGACTTCACGGCGCCGACGACGCCGGGGCTTTACACGTACTACTGCGGCGTCGGCAACCACCGCCAGCTCGGCATGACCGGCACGCTCGTGGTTGGTGACGCGAGCCAACTGGCCCGCGCGGTGCCGGTCGAGGGCTCGAACTTCAAGTTCGTACCGAGCGAGATCGCCGCGAAGGCCGGCGAGGCGCTCGATGTGCAGTTCAAGAACGCCATGGGCTTTCACGACATCGTCTTTGAACTTGACGGCGGGCGGGTCGAGAAGACGGCGCGCATCCAGGCCGGCGAGACCGCCGACCTGAAGTTCAACGCGCCGACGACGCCCGGCACGTACGCGTACTACTGCTCGGTGGGCATGCACCGCGCCAACGGCATGGAGGGCAAGCTCGTCGTCAGCGGGCCGCCGCGGGCCGTCACGATCAAGGGGTCAAACTTCAAGTTCGAGCCGAGCGAGGTCACCGTCGCGCCGAGCGAGGCGCTGACGGTGACGTTCGAGAACGTCATGGGCACGCACGACATCGTGTTCGAGCTCGACGGCGGGCGGGTAGAACGGACCGCGCGGATCATGACCGGGCAGTCCGAGGACCTGGCGTTCGTCGCGCCGAGCGTCCCGGGCACCTACGCGTACTACTGCTCGGTGGGTATGCACCGTGCCAACGGCATGGAGGGCCGGCTGATCGTGACGGGCGCAGAACCATCGACCCCGCCGCCCGCCGCCACGACCGCCGTGCCGCCGAGCCCGACGCCGCCACCGACGGGCTCAGTGGTTACGCCGATCCTCCGTGACCTGAAGAGCCCGCACGGCCTGTGGGTCCAGCACGCCGACGTCCAGGGCGTCGCCCAGGATCTCGCGATCGTGAGCGAGGGTGGAACGGGCACGGCCAAGCCGGGCGAGTTCACACCGGGCAACGGGGATGGCCGGGTCCAGATCCTCGGGCTGACGGACAGCAGCGTCGCCTTTACGCTGCTCGACAACCGGACGAACAGCGTCGACCCGGCCGGTGGTGTCGTCGGCGCGAACGACGCGATCCCGTGGCCGTTGGGGGCGGACGTGTCTCCGCTCACGCTCAGCCTGCTCGTCGCGCAGGGCGGTGGGTCCGGCCAGCTGAGGCCGGACGAGCGGGCCAAGATCCTCAAGGTGGGCATCACCGGCTCGCCGACGATGTTGGCCGACACGCTGGCGTACGAGACGGCCAACAACCCGGACGCGGGCGATCCGGAGATGGGCGGCATCGACTCGAACCCGTGGCACCTCGTGCCCGGTCCGAACGGCGACGTCGTGTACATCGTCGACTCTGGTGCGAACGACATCTTGAAGCTCGATCCGGAAACTGGCGCGCTGTCCACCTGGGCCATCCTCCAGCCATATGAAGATGGCGCCCAGCAGGCGATCCCGACCGGGCTCGCGTTCTCGCCCGTCGACCCGAACACCGCCTACGTCACGCTGTTGGGCGGCTTCGCGTCGCCGACCGGACGGATCGTCCGGCTGACGGACGTGAACAAGGACGGGGACATGCTGGACGAGGACGAGTTCCACGAGTTCGTCACCGGCCTCAGCCGACCGACGACGCTGGCCTACAGCCCGGACGGCCGGCTGTACGTCGCGGAGCTCGGCGCCCGGCGCATCTCGTACGTGCCGGAAGGGGACGGCGCGCAGCTTGCGCCCGTCGTCAGCGGCGTGTCGGCGATCACGGCGATGGCGTTCGAACCGAGCGGCAGCGTGCTGATCAGCTACGACATCGACGGGCAGACCACCGGACAGCCGAGCGTCGTGCCGAACACGGTCGGGCGGATCGCCGCCGGCGATCTCGTGCCGGGCGGCGTTCCAACGGCGGCGCCGACGACGCCCAGCCCGACCGTCCAAGCGCCGACGCCCGCGCCGACCACACCGCCGGCGACCGGCGACGGCGGCAAGATCTACCTGCCGGCGATGCTCCGCTCGGAGGGATTCGGCGGGTAGCGGGCCGGCGAGCGCGAGGGACTGATCCCGAACGCTGACGAATCTGGACAAAACCGCCGGCCCGCCATAACGCGGGCCGGCGGTTGTCGTTATCGCCTGTGGGCCCGGCCTGCCGATGGCAGGCCGGGGCTTTCGGCACCGACGCAATCGCGGACGGTGCGATCATTCGGAGGAGAGAGGAGAGCGATCATGTCCCGTATCAAACCCATCATCTCATCGGTTTTGCTCGTGACCGCCATCGCCGCAACGGCCGGGCTGGGCCTCGCGGCGCTGACGCCTTCGCGCCCCGTCGGTGCGGCGCCCGTGGCGGCGCCGATGCTGCAGGCGATCACGGCCAGCGGCATCGTGACGACCGGCGCCGGCGTGTGCTTCCCGGACGCCGTGCTGCTCGACTGCACTGGTGCGGTCATTGAGCAGATCAAGGGGCCGGGCGGCGCAGGCTCGTTCGCGTCGTTCTACAACCAATGGGTCGAGGTGTCCGGGACGCGCGTCGCGTGCACCGGCGGCACCTACCTCAACGTCGTC
>JBDTSC010000279.1:0-5183 GCA_039931375.1 Ardenticatenales bacterium | reverse complement strand
AAGGTCGTCACGATCTGGGAGATCATCAAGGCCTTCTTCGAAGACCACGACACGCCGATGGACTTCGTGTTCTACAGCAACTATGGCCTCCTCGTGACGGCGCTCCTGGACGGCGGCGTCGACATCGCCTGGAACTCGCCGCTGGCCTGGGTCGATACCGTCCGCCGCACCGACGGCGAGTGCCGCGCGATCGCGATGCGCGACACGGACCGCGACCGCGTCAGCCACATCGTCGTCCGCGCGGACGGTCCGGTGGCCACGCTGGCCGACCTGCGCGGCCGGACGATCGCCGTCGGCGCGTCCGACTCGCCGCAGGCGACGCTCATCCCGCTCGGCCAGCTCGTGCGCGCCGGCCTCACGCCGGGCGAGGACGTGAAGGTCCAGCGGCACGACGTGCTCGTCGGCAAGCACGGCGACCACGTCGGCGGCGAGCGCGACGCCCTGGACGCGCTCCTGGCAGGAGCGGTCGACGCGTGCGCGATGCTGGACCTCAACCACGACGCGTGGACGGCGGACGGCGTGCTCGACCCGGCGCGCACCCGGATCCTCGCGACGACGCCGCTGTTCGACCACTGCGTCTTCGGCGTGCGCGCCGATTTCGAACCCGCCACCGAGCGCGCCTGGCTCGAGACGCTCTTCAAGATGGACTACGCCAACCCCGACCACCGCGCGATGATGGACCTCGAGGGCCTCAAGACGTGGCTGCCCGGTAGGACGAGCGGTTTCGGTCCTTTGACGGAGGCGGTCGAGGCGCTGGGGTTCTTCGAGGGGCGGACGATCGGGACGACCGCGGCCGTGCCACCGAGCGGCGGCGCAACCACGCGCGAGGACGCCACCGGATGACGACGCCGCTGCCGATCCTGCCCGTCACGACCGTCGGCAGCCTGCCGCGATCGCCCGAGCTGTTGCGCGCCCTGCGCGCCCGCCGCCGCGGCGACCTCGACCGCGCCGGCTTCGACGCAGTGGCCGATGATGCGGTGCGCGCCGCGCTGGCGCTGCAGGCGGACGCCGGCATCGACATCGTGACGGACGGCGAGCAGCGGCGGGACAACTTCTACAGCTTCGTGGCGGAGAAGCTGGACGGCGTGCGGGCGATGACGCTGTCCGAGATGCTCGACCACGTCGAGGACAAGGCCGGCTTCGAGCGCCTGCTGGCGACGCTGGACGTGCCGGCGTACGCGATCACGAACCCGACGTGCGTCGGGCGCCTGGCGCCGCGCGAGCCGCTGGCCGTCGACGAGCTGCGCTTCGTGCAGGCGCACACGGACGCGCCCGTCAAGGTCCCGCTGCCCGGCCCGTACATCCTGACGCGGGCGATGTGGGTGCCCGGGCTGACCGACCAGGCGTACGCCAGCAAAGAAGATCTCGCCGAGGACGTCGTGGCGATCCTGCGCGCGGAAGCCGAGGCGCTGGCCGCCGCGGGCGCGGCGTTCATCCAGTTCGACGAGCCCGTCCTCTCCGAGCTCGTGTTCGGCCGCGGCCAGACCCGCACGTTCATGTGCGCCGCGCTGGCCGCCCGCAGCGATCCCGAGGAGGAGCTGGCGTTCGCGATCGACCTGATCAACCGCGTGACCGCGGACCTCCCCGTGCGCACCGGCCTCCACGTCTGCCGCGGCAACTGGAGCCGCGACGAGAGCACGCTACTCTCCGGCGGATACGCCCCGCTCCAACCGACGTTCGACGCGCTGGCCGTCGACCAGCTGGTGCTCGAGTACGCCACGCCGCGCGCTGGCGCGATCGTCCCGCCGGGCGGCAAGGAGCTGGGCCTGGGCATCGTGAACCCGCGCACGGACGACATCGAGACGGTCGAGGCGCTCGTGACGCGGATCGAGGCGGCGCTCGAGGTCGTCCCGATCGACCGCCTGTTCCTCAACCCGGACTGCGGCTTCGGCACGTTCGCGCTGCGGCCGATGAACGACGGCGTGCGGGTCGAGGGCAAACTGCGGGCGATGGCGGCGGCGGCGGGGAGGGTGCGCGAGCGGTTCGGATGATCGTTGGGTCATGTGTTAACGCCAAGAAGACCATTGGACGCCCAAACGAAATCGCTGTACCCTGCGACCGTGCGATCAGCAGCTCGCATCCGCCCGTTCCAAAGAGGAGTAGTCTGTGAAGCTGTCCGCTCCGACTCAGTTGATCTTCCTCATCGCTGCCGTCCTCGCCATCCTCGGCCTGCTGGCCGGTCCGCTCGGCGCGATCGCCGCGCTCTCCGCCTATGCCTTCTGGCTCTCGTTCGTCGGCTGGGCGCTTCTGGCCATCGGCTGCCTGATGAGAGGCATGTGACGTTCGATCGTCCCTATGGAGCCGCCACGCGCGGCTGATCGAACCCGCATTCATGTGCGCAACGAAGCGGAGGGGCTGGCCGATGGCCGGACCCTCCGCTTTTGCGTGGGCGTGCGGGGCGGGACGCGTCGACTTGGACGCTGATCCGGCGGGATCGACGCACACGACTCGCGATCCCCAAGGCTTTACGTATCCGCGGGTCTCGGCGGCGTGTCATACCAATCCCGACAGGTTGACGCGGTGAGATCCATAGTCCGTAGCACCTGGGCTATTTGGGATACCTGGGACACTTGGGATACCTGGGACCGCCGAGCTCCAGCTCGGCCCTGACGAATCACGCCGTCCGATCAAGTCGGTACGGTTTCACCGTTGATGGCGAGAACATCCAGCGACCATCGAGCCCGAGGCAGGCGATCGTGCAACGACTACTCCGCCACCTTCACCGCGACCATCCGCTCGCCCGCCGCGCCACGCCGCCACGGCGCCTTGCGATCCCCATGATCGTCGCCATCGCACTCGTCGGCCCATCTGCGATCCACGCCGAACTCGTCGCCGCCCAGTCACCGACCTCTCCCCCACTCGCCGCCGCTCCCGTCGCCCCCATCGGCCAGCTCGGCGGCGCCACGCGCGCCATCGCCCCGTCCGCCGACGGCCGGACGCTCTGGATCGGTTACGGCCCTCGCCTAGCCCGCGTCGACGTGTCGAACCGCGCCGCCCCACGGCTCGTGGCGGTGAGCGCGCTGCTGCCGGCGGTCGTCAATGCGATCGCGCTCGATGTCGCCGCCGCCCGCATCGTCGTCGCCGCCGGCGATACGCTGTACGTGTTCGCGGCGGGCGACGTCGTCGCGGGGGTCGAGGCGGCGCCGACGGCGCGGATCGCGGTGGCGGACGGGGCGTCGGGTGATGAGGTGCGGGAGCTGGCGGTGGCGCGGGGGGTGGCGTATGCACGGACGGACGATGGGATTGAGCGGCGGGGGGGCACGCGGCAGAACACGCCGCGCGTGTGGGCGGTGCCGCTCGACGGCGCAACTTCTCCGGGAGCGACGCAGCGTCCGGTGCTGACGGAGGGGTGGTACGCGACGGACGTGTTGGTCGCTGGCGGGCGGCTCTATGTTGCGAGCGCCGATCGGCCACTCGATGGCTGGATGGACGAGGCGCATCCGGGCCGCCTCTGGGTATTCGACCTGGCGCACCCGGACGCGCCCCGGCTGCTGGGCGTGCTCGACGGGGCGGCATGGGCGGCGCGGCTCGCGTCGCCGGCTGCGGCGGGCGGGGCCGCGCACGTCTTCGGGTCGGGCGATGGCGTGGTCGGCATCGACCTGACCGACATCGCACGTCCGCGCGAAGTCCTTCGCGCTGCTCCGAATGAGGATTGGGGCCGTCGCCGGCTGCGCAGCGCGGAAGCCCGCCTGGCCGCGACCCGCTCCGGAGGCGTGGTCAGCGGCTACACGTACGGGATCGGTGGCGAGGGCGCGATCGGTGACGTTGGGTCGGGTGTATCCATAGGCGCGTCGCTGTTTTTCAAGACGAGCGTCGCCGGCGGGTTCGCCGCCATGGGTGAGATGATCTACGCCAGTGAGACCGCCGGCCGCCTCACCGTCGCCGAACGCACCGCGGCGGGAGCGATCGTGACGCGGGGGCAGCTGGACTTGCTGGGCGGCGCCACGGGCGTTTCCGCCGATCCGTCGCGGCCGGGACAGCTCGTCGCCGCGGTCAGCCGCGGCGGGCTGGCGGTCATCGATGCCGCCGACCCGCACCGCCTTGCGCTCGGGGCGTATGACCTGGACGGCAGCCGGCGGGACGATGTGGATGCCGACGGCGGCATCGTCGTCGCGACGTATGGCGGCGAGGGCGACGTGGTCGACCATCGACCGGACATCTACTCGATCGACCGTACCGGCAGACTCTCCCGTACGGCTCAACTGAGCCGGTTCGGGTTCCTCGACAGCGGGCGGGCGCGACAGGGCAGCGCACTCTACCTATCCGGCACCGCCGCCGACTTCGACTTCAACGACCACGGCGTGAGCGTCATCGACCTGACGAACCCCGCGGCGCCCGTCACGCGCGCCGTCCTCGGCACGCTCAACAAGGTGCGGGGCATTGCAGCGGCCGATGGCCGCCTCGTCGTGCCGTACGTCGTCGACCCCGACCCGCGAGGCGGCCTCTCGCGCGTCGAGCTGGATGTCTACGATGCCGCCAACCCGCTCCAGCCGCGCCTGCTGCGACACCTCGACGCCGGCCTGCCGACCACCGACAGCTATCGCGCACCCCAGATCGCACTCGCTGGCCGTTGGGCGCTCATCTATTCCGCCAGTCCGCCCCCGGCGCCGGAAGAGACGTATCGCGTGGCCGCGATCGACTTGGAGTCTCCGTCGCCTGAGCCTCACTTATGGCCGCCGGAACTCGCATCCTCCGTCTTTCGCGTCCGCGGCGGATTCGCCCTGACCCACGCCGGCTGCGATCTCAACCGTTCGACCTGTCGCATCCACATGATCCGCGTCACCACACCGGCGACGCCGACGCTCGCGACCGTGCTGTCCGTGCCCGCCACGCTGTACAACGACCGTCCAAGCCTCGCCGACGCGCAAGACGGCACCGTCTACGTCGCCGCCGGCGCCGCCGGCCTCTACGCCTTCCGCCCGCCCGTCGCCTGGTCGCCCGCCGCCGTCCCACCGACGCCCACCGCCGACCCCGCGCTGTCCCCCACGCCCGCCCCGACCGCGACGCCGACGCCCGCGCGCCTCGCCTCGCCGGGCGTGGCGCCGACGGCGGGAGCGACGGTGCGCGTGCTGCCGACGCCGGCGGGGGGGTGGGCGGTGTACGTGCCGGTGGCGTGGGGGCGGGGGGGGTGATTGTGGGGCGGAGGGAGGGTGGGAAGGGCGGGGCGGGGGCGTGCAGAGCCG
>JBDTSC010000278.1:0-5196 GCA_039931375.1 Ardenticatenales bacterium | reverse complement strand
TTGGGGATGAAGCGGAGGGGTGGGCCGAACTCCGTGAATGCGGCCGGCACTGCGGACGCACGGAAGGCGGGGACGTCGGATGCGGCGGAGGCCCAGTGGGCGGCGGTCGCGGCCGCGGCGACAATGGCCAGGGCGATGGGGATTATCGCGCGGGCGGTAATCGCGTGCCGGGCCGCGGGCTTGGCGGGGCGACGCCAGGGCACGGAGGCCGCGGCCCCAGGCGCCGCGCCACGCCGGCGGCTCGATTCAACCGTGGTGGTCCCGATTGCGTTCGCCCCGGTATCGTCAGCCCGCGTCACAGAATCTGCTCCAAGAACCGCTTTGTCCGCTCGTGCTTGGGCGCGGTGAAGAACGTCTCCGGATCACCCTCCTCGACGATCTCGCCGGCGTCGATCAACACGACCCGGTGCGCGACGGCCCGCGCGAAGCCGACCTCGTGCGTCACGACCAGCATCGTCATGCCGCCCTTGGCCAGCGACTGCATGACCTCGAGCACTTCCTTGATCATCTCCGGGTCCAAGGCGCTCGTCGGCTCGTCGAACAGCATGATCTTCGGCTGCATCGCCAGGGCGCGGGCGATCGCGACGCGCTGCTGTTGGCCGCCGGACAGCTGGCTCGGGTACTTGTCGGCCTGCTCGGGGATGTGGACCTCGCTGAGCATCCGCATCCCCAGCGCCTGGGCGGCGGTCGGTTCGGTCTGGCGTACGTGCAGCGGCGCTAGGGTGACGTTCTGCAGCGCCGTCAGGTGCGGGAACAGGTTGAACTGTTGGAACACCATCCCGACCTCACGGCGCACGTGCTCGATCGCCGCCGTGTCGCGCGACAGCGTGATGCCGTCGATCACGATCTCGCCGCTGTCGTGCGGTTCCAGGCGGTTGAGCGTGCGCAGGAACGTGCTCTTGCCCGAGCCCGACGGCCCGAGGATGCACACGACCTCGCCGCGCGCGACGGTCAAGCTGATGCCGCGGAGCACATGAAACCGGCCGAACCACTTGTGGACGTCGCGGACGACGATGATCGGATCGGCGGCGTCGATCGGCGCGGCGGTCGAGGCCGGAGCGGCCATGGCGCGCGGTGCGTCGTGCGGCTTCGTGGCGGCGTCCTTCATGGTGGCTCCTTCGTTCGACGCCGCGCGGCACGCGGCTGGCGCTGGCCCTAACGAGGACAGGGCTCGGCGCATGGGCAAAGGATGCTACCATGCACCCGCCGCCGGCCAATCGTGCGAGACACAGGGACGCCAACGTGAACCAACCCCTAATTCCCACCATCCGTCTCGGAGCCGCGGCTGCGCTGTCCGCCTGCCTATACGTTGCCGCCGGCTGTGGCCCCGCTCCGGCGGCGCCGACGTCGGCGGTGGCGCCCACGGCCGAGACCATGGTGATCGCGACCGTGTCTGCCGGTGTCGCTTCGGACGCCGCCGTGTCCGCGGCGGGGCCGACAGCGACAGGCGGCGAGCCCACCGCGCTCGCTGCCCCGTCGGTGCCCGCCGCCCCGCCGCAGGGCGCCGCCGACGCATTGGACGCCTGCGCGGATCCGACGATCGCCGCGCTGGGCACGGGCTGGAACTTCGTCCTCGCTACGGAGCCGACAGCCGGGGCGCAGGTGCAGTCGGGCTTTCCGCTCCGTGGGTGCGGCGACGTGTTCGAGGCCATGTTCGGCTGGCGACTGCGCGACGCGCTGGGGGCGATCCTGGTCGATGACAACGCGACGATGAGCTGCGGCACGGGCTGCGTCGGCACGTTCGACCTGGCGGTCTCCTATCCGCCCCAAGCCCAGCCTGCATTGGGCAGCCTGGAGTTGTACACGACCAGCATGGCCGACGGCGCCGAGCAGCTGCGCGCGGTGATCCCGGTCGTGCTGCACTGAGCGGGGCGATTCGGAGCATAGATGCGATGATCGCACCGACCGCGGCACCGACCGCAGCACCGGCCGCGGCACCGACCGCAACGTCGTCGGCCAAGCAGACGCTGCAGGGCGCGCACCCCGTCGGTGCGCGCCCACCGCGCGGCCACGTCACCCGCGGCAAGACGGCCGCGAACCGCCTTCGTCGCATCGACGTATGGACGGCGCTGTACGACCCGTGGCTGCTGCGCCGCGAGGACGGGCCGTGGTCGAACGCATGGGTCGTCGACCTGGGCTACGGCGCGAGCGCCGCGACGACGCTCGAGACCGCGGCGCGGCTGCGGCGGCTGAACCCCGCCCTGCGCGTGATGGGCGTCGAGATCGACCGCGCCCGGGTCGACGCGGCGCAGCCCTTCGCCGATGCCCAGACGGTGTTTCGGCACGGCGGCTTTGCGCTGCCGCTCGCGTCGGCGGGTGGGCGGACCGAGACCGTGCGGTTGGTGCGGGCGATGAACGTGCTGCGCCAATACGAGGAGGCCGAGGTGGAGGCCGCGCACGCCGCGCTTATCGGCCAGCTGCTGCCCGGCGGGCTGCTGATCGAGGGCACGTCCGATCCGACTGGCCGGCACTGGGTCGTGAACGTGCTGCGGCGGCCGGTGGACGGCGCTCCGAGTCACGCGCCGGGGCGCGAAGCGCTCATCTTCGGCACGAACTTCGCGGACGGCTTCGACCCGGACCGCTTCAAGGCCGTGCTGCCCAAGGACCTCATCCACCGCGTCGTCCCGGGCGAGCCGATCCACGCGTTCTTCGAGGACTGGCGCGCCGCCTGGCGCGACGCGTCCCCCGACAGCGTCTGGGGACCACGCTTCCAGTTTCGTCACGCCGCGATGGGCCTCGGCCGCCGCGGCCACGCGATCACCCTCCGCCGCGCGATGCTCGACCGCGGCCTCCTGGTCTGGCGGCCCGCATGACGGACCACACGGCCGCCGACGCCCGCTCCACCGCCCCCGCCCTACGCGCCGCGATCGCCGCCATCGTCCCCGAGCTGACCGCCCTACGCCGCGACCTGCACGCCCATCCCGAACTCGGCTACGCCGAGCACCGCACGAGCGCGACCGTCCGCGCGTGGCTGGACGGTCTCGACGTGCCGTACCGCGCCGGCCTGGCCGGCGGCACCGGCGTCGCGGCCCACCTGCCCGCCGGCACCGCCGAGGGCAACGCCCGCCCCGCCGTCGCGCTGCGGGCGGACATGGACGCGCTGCCGATCGCCGAGGCCACCGGGCTAGACTACGCGTCGCGGTCCGCCGGCGTCATGCACGCCTGCGGGCACGACGGCCACACCGCGATCCTGCTGGGCGCCGCCAAGATCCTCGCCTCGTTGCCCGACCGACCACAACCCGTGACGTTCCTCTTCCAGCCCGCCGAGGAGGGCGGCGCCGGCGGCAAGCGGATGGTCGAGGACGGCGCGCTCGCGCCTGGCGACGGCGGCACGGCGCGCGTCGTCTACGGGCTGCACGGTTGGCCCGACGTCGCCGTCGGACACGTAGCGACGCGCGTCGGGGCGCTGATGGCCGCTTGCAGCCGGTTCGACATCGCCGTCACCGGCCAAGGCGGCCACGCCGCGCAGCCCGAACGGACGCGCGATCCGGTGCTGGCCGCGGCGCACGTCGTCACCGCCCTCCAGTCCGTCGTCGGCCGCAACGTCGCACCCGGCGACGCCGCCGTCGTCACCGTCGCCTCGATCCACGGCGGCTCCGCCTTCAACCTCGTCCCCGACGAGGTGGCGCTCACCGGCACGATCCGCGCCTTCGACGACGCCGTGATCGGGCGGCTTATGGAACGCATCGACGCGATCGCGCCCGGCGTCGCGGCCGCGCTGGGCTGCTCGGCGACCGTGCGCTGGGGCGACGTCTACCCCGCGACGGTCAACGACCCCGCCGCCACCGCACGCCTGGCCTCCATCGTCCGCGCCGCCCTCGGCCCGGACCGCGTGGACGACGCGTTCCCGCCGACGACGACGGCCGAGGACTTCGCATACTACGGCCACGAGGCGCCGGCGTGCTTCTTCTTCCTGGGCGTGCGCGATCCGAACGCCGCCGCTTGGCCGCAGCTGCACCAGGCGGACTACGACTTCAATGATGACGCGATCGCGTGGGGGGTGGAGTTGATGGTGCGGCTGGCGTTGGAGGGGTGATCGGGGGTGCGGCGAGTCTACGGATTCTCGCGGCTTGCGCTCGATTCCTGGCGGCTTAGAATTGAAGGCAGGCTCGACCATGTGGGCTGTACGACGGTGAATTTGGAAGAGAGTGCTTCCCATGCGCATCCCCGATCCCCTCATCACGACCTCTCCGAGTCGACTGAGCGGAACGCCAGTCTTCGCCGGGACTCGCGTTCCAGTTCAGACGCTCATTGATTACCTCGAGGCAGGCGACCCGCTGGCAGCGTTTCTCGAAGACTTCGCGAGCGTGAGCAGGGAGCATGCGGTCGCGGTATTGGAGCTCGCGAAGTCCGCGCTGCTCAAGCAAGCCGTCGCGGCCTGAGGGGCACCGGGGATGCGTGTCCTGCTCGACGCGTGCGTTCCGGCGACCCTGCGATCGAGGATTGTCGACCATGTGGTCAGCACCGCGACCGAGATGGGTTGGGGAGATCTCGACAATGGCGACCTCCTTGATGCCATGGCCGATCAGTTCGATGCGCTGGTCACCGTTGACAAGCGGCTCCCTAAACAGCAGCACACGGCGCATCGAAGCTTCGGTGTGGTCGTTCTACGCGCAAGATCGAATCGTCTTGCTGATCTCCTTCCGCTCGTCGACAAGCTGTGCGTCACGCTTGATGGCCTACAGCCCGGCGAGGTGGCGATCCTCGAGGCGTGAGCATGTTCGAGGAGCTGACATTTGTCATCAACGGCGATGCGATCGCGTCGGGAGTGGAGACAATGATGCGGCTGGCATTGGAGGGGTGAGCGGGTGCGGCGGAGGGGCGGTCGGCGGAGGGGCGGTCAGGGGAGCACTATGGCTCGCGCTGGGGAGCACATTGAAAGATCGGGTGCTGGCGGGATATCGTGCTTTCCTGACAGCTCCCTCCCCGCTTGCCGCGCTCGCGGCCTTCGATGCGTTCCGCATTCTATGCGTGGTGCGAGAGGGGCCTTATGGTGTGGGACATTTGAACCGGCTGGCGGAGCAGGCATTGGCGGAGGCTGGCCTCCTGCAACCCGCGCGTGCCAACTACGAGGGTCGGCCGGTGCTGATCTTGCGAAACGATTCCCATCTGGGGCTTTTCAATGGCGACATTGGAATTCTGCGTCCCGACGAGGCGGGCGAATTGCGCGCATACTTTCCTGATTCCGAAGGCGGG
>JBDTSC010000277.1:0-5228 GCA_039931375.1 Ardenticatenales bacterium | reverse complement strand
TCCGCGGCCGGCGCGTGAACGCCGCCGGCCGCGGGTCGGGCGATCAACTGCAGCCGCAGCCGCCACCGCCGCCGTGGCTGCCGCAGCCACCGCTCGCGGCCTCGGCGTCGGCGCCGGACGCGGCCTCGCCGGTCTTGAACGAGTGGCCGCAGCCACAGCTCGAGACGGCGTTCGGGTTCTCGATCTTGAAGCCGCCGCCCATGAGCGACTCGGAGTAGTCGATCGTGGCGCCCTGCAGGTAGGGCAGGCTCACGGAGTCGACGATGACCTTGACGCCGGCGCTCTCGAAGACCTGGTCGGCCTCGTCCATCTCGGTGTCAAAGGCCATGCCGTACTGCATGCCGGAGCAGCCGCCGCCGCTCACGAAGACGCGCAGCGCGGCGTCGGTCATACCCTTCTGGACCATCACCTCGGCCAGCTTCGCGGCCGCGGTGTCGGAAAGCGACACGGGGGAAATCGTAACGAACGTCGGTGACTGGACGGCGGGGGCGGTATCTTCGCGGATCATGTGCGGTAGCTCCTGATGCGGTTCGCTTCGGGCACGCGTCTCGTCGGCCACAGGCCGGTGAGCGCGTGGGCCATACCGGAAGTCTAGCATAGCGGCAGGGACGGGACGACAAATGGTCGCGGCGAACGCACCGCCCTTGGCCGGCGGCGGCCCGCTCGCCCAGGTTGTACCGCGCACGTCCGGCCGCGCCACACTATAATCGGTCGATGCAGAGCACCCGTCGCGCCATCCTCGACCACCTTCGCCTCAACGGCGCCGCCTCCGTCGAAGCGTTGGCGGACGCGGTTCGGCTGGCGCCGGTCACGGTGCGCCACCACCTCAACCTGCTGCGCGAGGACGGCCTCGTCGACGTGGCGGCCGAGTCCGTCGGGCGTGGCCGGCCGCGCCACGTGTTTCAACTCTCCCAGGCCGGCGGCCAGGCCGTCGTCGACGACAACCCGTTCGCCGTATTGACCGCGCGGCTCCTGGACGCGATGCGCGCCGCGGACCGCAGCCAGGTGGAGGGCGTGTTCGCCGCGATGGCGGACACGATCGCCGCCGAGCACGCGGCGGTGTACGCGGAGCAGCCGATCGACGCCCGGCTCGATGCCGTTGTCGCGCTGCTGGCGGACGAAGGCTTCACCACCAGCTGGCAGCGCGAAGGCGATGCGATCGTCCTGCGCCAGCTGAGCTGCCCGTTCCATTCGCTCGGCGGCCAGCACCGCGAGGTGTGCTGCATGGACGAGCGGCTGATCGAGGCCGTCGTCGGCGGCCGCGTCGAGCGCGAGGAGTGGCGGATGGACGGCGCCGCGACGTGCGTCTATCGGATCCACGGCGACACATGACCGCCCACTCCCATGCGGCTCGCCCCTTGACGCCGCCGACTGCGCGTCCCGCGTGGCTCGGCGCCATCGGCGGCGCGGTGGCGGGCGGCGCCGCGCTCTTGGCGCTCGTCGGCGGCGCGGTCGCGGCCGGGCGGTTGTTCGGTGGCGGCGCCCGCTCGCTCGCGGTGCCGCTCAACGCCGTCGGGGCGCTCCTCGTGCGCTGGCTCCAGATCGGCCAGAGCCCGGCGTTCGATGGGCTGTACGCGGACGCGACGCCGCTCGGGGCGGTGATCGTCGTGGCCGGCGGCGCGCTCGCGGGCGCGTGCCTTGGCGCCTTGCTGGGCCGCGCGCCCGCCGAACCGCGCGCGGCGTGGGCAATGGCCGCCGCCGTCGTCGGCTGGGCGGTCGTCCGCTGGGCGATCGCGCCGGCGCTGGACCCGGTGCTGCTGCGCGAGGTGGACGGGCGGGTGCTGGCGGCGTCCTGGTTTGTCTGGGGCGCGCTGATCGGGGCGTGGCTCGAGGCGATGCAGCGGCTGCCCGGACCGGGCTGGGGCGACTGAGCGTAACGCCGTCCGGTCCGCGTGCGTCCTCAACCGTGCCGCGCGGCCGCACCGCCGGGGCGCAGGATCGACCAATGGATCGCCTCGCACGATCGGCGGCCCCTTTCGCGCGAAGAAACGGCCTTGTCATGACGGGTTCGATCGACCATTCCCGGCGGCGGCGCCAGCCGCCCGTCCGCACGCCAGCGCGTCCATCCGATGCGCGGCCATCGCTCGCTTCGCGGCCCCGGCGCGTGCCGCCGCGCGTGGTGTCGCTGTTCATGGCGCTGGCCGCCATCACCGCGGCGCTGCTGGCGGTGACCTTGGACGTCCGCACCGTGCCGGGCGCGCGCGCGGCGGTGTCACCGTGGCATCGCTCCATCGAGGGCTTGTATGGCGACAACGGCGCGGGCGTCGTGTTCGTGGGTGACACGCGGCGCGGCGGCTTCCGTTTCTATACGCTGTTCGACCACGAGTTCGGTCTCTTTCGCGCCGGCTCGCAGGTGGACGAGTGGACGCCGCTCGTGCCGAACACGGCCCGGCCCGAAACGACCGTGGTCCGCTCGCTCGCGTTGGGGCGCGACGACATCGAGCGTCAAAAGCTGTTCGCCGGCCTGCAGTCGCGCCCGCTCCTGGCGCGCTCCCTGGACGGCGGCGTCTCGTGGTCGACGCGCGACGGACCGCCCGGGATCACGCGCGTCGATCTCTTGGACACGACCACGACCGGCCGTGTGTACGCCGCGCAGGTCGGGACGACGATGCTCTCGACCTCCGATGACCTCGGCGACACCTGGACCCAGGTGTCGCCCGTCATCGGGGCG
This sequence comes from Ardenticatenales bacterium, assembly GCA_039931375.1. Classification (GTDB taxonomy): domain Bacteria; phylum Chloroflexota; class Anaerolineae; order Epilineales; family Epilineaceae; genus Avedoeria. The sequence continues at coordinate 2,557 of JBDTSC010000277.1, read as the reverse complement.
CAGGATCAGGTGAGCAACCTGTTCGCCGCCCCCGACCGACCGCAGGTCTTCATGCAGACGGGCGACCGTCTGTACAGCTCGGACAACGTGCCGGACACGTGGCGCCTCGCCCTCGGCCCGGCGTCGGCGACGACGAAGACGTTGGCCGTCAGCATGGCCACGGCCGCCGTCGGGCGCCGCGTCTACGCGGTCGGGAAGTCCGCCGGGGCGTGGAGCATGGTCTACAGCCTGGACAGCGGCGTGATCTGGACGCCAGCCAGCTGGCCGGCCGAGCCGAACGCCGAGCCGACCGCGCTCGGGGCGGGCGAAGCCGGCTTCGGGACGCCGGTCACGTGGCTTGGGTTCGACGACGGCCGGATCTTCCGTTCGACGGACATCGGCAAGACGTGGAGCCTGATCACGACCGCGCCGATCGCGCCGATCTCGATCAGCGTCGACCCGCACAACTACGAGACATGGGTCGGCACGGACGGTCTCGGGCTCCTCCGCATCGGCACCGGCGGGAACCCGTCGATCAGCACGACCGGCGCCGTGCCGGCGCAGGCGCTGTCCGTCGTCGCGCCGAGCTGGGACACCGAGCACCGCGCCGTCGCGCTGACCCGAATCACGCCCATCCGCCTCGAGCGCACCGGCGGCGGCCAGCCGACGCTCACGGCGATCTTCGACTCGTTCGACAAGGGCCAGACGTGGCTGCGCCGCTTCATGACCGCCACGTTCGGCAGCGCGCTGCTGCCGTCCACGAACTACGGCCGCGACAAGCGCTTGTACTCGGACCGCTGGGTCTCGCGCAACGGCGGGATATCGTGGTCCGATCTGGGCCAGCCGCCGGGCGGCGGGCAGGCGCACGTGGTCGCCGTCGGCCCGGTCTCCGGCACGTACAGTCTGTTGCTCGGGGTGCGCCAGCCGTGGAACGGGACGTCCGGCGGCACGGGGCTGCTCTACTCCGACACCGGCGGGGCGTCGTGGCAGGCCCTGGACGCCGGATCCGGCGACATCGTCGACGCGCTGTTCTCGCCGACCTTCCCGCAGGACCTGACGGCCTACTTCATCACCCAGCGCGGTGTCATCTTCCGCACCCTGGACGGCCAGACGTTCGAGTCGATCAGCACGGTGCGTCTGCTCGCCGGCCAGGGCATCGTCCACGACCTGGTGATCTCGCCGCAGTTCGATCTGGACCGCTCCGTGTTCGTCGCGGTCGAGGACACGGCGGATGCGCAGCGAGCCAAGGTGTTCGCGTCGACGAACGGCGGCGAGACGTGGGAGGACCGCTTCAGCGATCTGCCGCCGCGCGGCCGCCCGCGCGTGCTCGGCCTATCGCCGAATTTCCGGTCGGATCGCACGATGTTCCTGGGCCTCGGGCGCGAGCCGGGCGACGCGGACGAGGTGCCGACCGTCTTCGGCAGCGACACCGGCGGCACGGAGTGGTTGGGGCAGCTGTCCCTCGGCCGTCTGGCCGTCACGGACTTCGCGTTCGGCGGCACGAAGCCGACCGGCGTCCTGTTCGCCGCCGCCGGCCGCTCGGGCGTCTGGGTTCGCGACCTCGACGGCAGCCCGATCGTCGACCTCATCCCGACGCCGACACCGACGCGGACTCCGAGCCCGATCGCGACGCAGACCCCGACGAACACGCCGCCGCCGGGTTCCGGCACGCCGGGCGACCTGGAGACCGTCTGCCTGGACGCCGACGCCGACGCCTACGTCAGCCAGTCGTCGCCGGACGCCACGACGGGCGTCGGCAAGACCCTTCAGCTGTACCACGACGACGGCGAGCAGACCGCCGTCTATATCAAGTTCGACGTCTCGACGATCCCGGCCAGCAGCCAGCTCCAGTCGGCGACCGTCGAGCTGTACCTGAGCGGCCTCCAGCCGAGCACGACGCCGCCGATCTCCGAGATCTCGTTCGTCGGGCGCGAGTGGATCGAGAACCGCGTCACGTGGTCCAACCGCCCGCCCGGCGTCGGCAAGGTCGACGCGCCGGTGATGGACGCCACGCTCGGCTTCAAGCGCTGGGATGTTCTGCCCCGCGTCCAGGACTGGCTGGCGGGCCGCAGCCGCAACGACGGCTTCGTGATCGAGACGGCCAACGTGCTGCCCGGGCAGCCGATGCGCGCGAATTTCGTGAGCCGCGAGGGCAACACGGCCGCGCAGCGCCCGCGCCTGTGCGTGACGTACCGCAGCCCGACCGGCACGCCCACCCGGACGCCGACCGGCACGCGGACCGTGCTTGCGACCGAAACCGCGACCCCGACCGACGAGACGCCGACCGCTTCACCGACGGCGGCGCCGACCACGGACGGCTCACCGTCGCCGACGGCGGACGGGACGGCCGCGGTGGACACCCCGAGCCCCACGCCGACGCCGACGGATCCGATCATCGATCCCGGGACCTCGACGGCCACCGCCACCCGTTCGGACATCGGTGGCGAGGGCGGGACGATCTACCTGCCGTTCGGGTATCGGTACGTGCGCTCGACGTCGCGCCGCCAGTCCGCGGCGCCGGCTCGGCCGGCGGCCGAGCGCCGGGCAGCGCGCCCGGAGCGCCGCCCATGACGGCGGC
>JBDTSC010000276.1:0-5293 GCA_039931375.1 Ardenticatenales bacterium | reverse complement strand
GCTCGCCAGCAAGATCGCCCAGTGGGCCGGCTACGGCTTCACGGTGAACGGCTTCGTGCCGGCGGTGCTGGGGAGCATCGTGATCAGCATCGTGGGCGGATTGTTGTACGGGCTGCTGGGGGGAAGCGACGACGATAAGCGGCGAGGCTGAGCCGGCGACCGGACGCCGGCGCCGCGCGATCGTCGCTACAGCGCCGGCGTCACAACCCATGCCCCGTCGTATTCCGTGCCGAGCCACACCCGGCCATCGTCGGCCGGATCGATGTTCGTGACGATGCTCGGCGGCAGGCCATCCACCGTCTCCAGCGAGCGCCACGTTCCGTCGGGCAGCCGAACGCTCACGCCCGCCGAGCCGCCGCCGACCCATAGCTGACCAGCGCTCGTGACGCCGAACCCGGTGGTCATGGGCGCGTCCGGCTGCGGGGGCGACGTGAGCACGCGCGAGGAGGCCAGCGCGAGCGAAGCATCGTCCGCCGCGGTGCTCCATCGACCATCCGGCCCCCTGCGCGCGACGGTGGTGGGCAGGCGAAGCCACAGCGCACCGGCGGGCTCGACGGCGATACCGACCACCGCCCCCGACCCGATCGACTCCGGCAACTCGACGCGGCTCCACACCCCGCCCGGCGAACGGCGCGCAAGCCCGGCGGGCTCGGCGACGCCGCCCGATCCGCCATCGCTCCCAATGAAGGCGACCCAGACCGTGCCGTCCGTCCCAACGGCCAGCGCCGACGGGACGGCCGCAGGTAAGCCCGCCGACGCCCCGTCGCACGTCGCCACGCCGTCGCGGGCGGCGGCGTGGCAGACGCAAGGACCGGGAGAGCGACCGCCATTCCGGTAGCCGACATACGGCTGGAGCCACCATCCCGCGCCATCGGGCGCGACAACGACGTTCGTGACGCGGCCAAGAGACCGGTCGCCCAGAACACCGAACGCCGCCCAGTTCCCCGCGCCGTCGCGACGGACGACGCCGTCCGACAGGCCGAACCACGCGGCGCCGTCGGGAGCGACGGCGATGTCGAACACATCGACCAACGACTGCCCCGCGGCCTCGGCGACGCTGTTCCACGTCCCATCCGCGGCCTGGTGGCCGACGCCGCCGTCCACCGCCACGCCGCCAAACCAAACGCCGCCCCTTCCCGCCGCGACGACCTCACCGGCCGCCCCATGCAAGCCGGCGGCCAGATACCGCGTGTACGTGCCGTCGACGCCGCGGCGGTGGAGCCCGGCGTCCGTCGCGATCCACGGCGTCCCCGCGTCATCCACCACCAGGTCGGCGAGCCCTTCGGCGTAGACGATGCGCAGCCCTTCCGCAGCCGACTCGACATGCCAGCGGTCCGGCACGAGCGGGTCCGGGACAGCCAAGTGACCGTCGGCGAACGCTATCCAAGTCCGGCCGCGACCGTCGATCGCGAGCCGCCTCGCACCGTCCCCGCTGCTCGTGTCCAGTGGCCCGATACGCTGCGCTCGCCAAACGCCGTCCGCGCCAAGCCGGCTGAGCGGCACGAAGGCTCCGGATCGGTCGTCGAAGTCAGTGCTGCCATGGATCACGACGACGTCGCCGTCGGGCGCGAACGCCACGTCGGTGACGCGATCGAACCCTCCTACTTGGTGCCAATCCTCCCAACGTCCGTCCGCACGCCGCACGTGGACGCCGTCGTAGAGCGTGCCGATCCAGACGTCGCCGTTGGGCGCGGGGCGGATCGCGGCGACCTTGAGATCATATCGTGGCGGCTGCGACCAGTCCGGCGTCTCCCAGCGCTCGTCCGGACCGAGCCGCACGATGCCGAACGGGCGTCCGAACCAAACACCGCCTTGCGCATCGACGGCCACGCCGGTGAGGTAGTCCCGCGCCTCATCGAACGACGTTCCGGCCGGCAGCTTACTCGTTCCCCCCTCCAACGGCGGCCGCACCGTCGCCCACGTCCCATCGACCGCGCGCCGGGCCGCGCCGCGCTCGGTGGCGACCCACACCGTGCCATCACCGCCGATCGCAACGCCATGGGTGCGGTTCGTGGGTAGGCCGTCGGCTACGGTGAAGCGTCCGAGCTCGACTCCGGCCCCCGACCACCGCACCACCCCGCCGTGCGCGCTGGCCACCCATACGTCGCCGGTGGTGGGGTCAATGGCGATGCCCTCTGCCTCGTTGGCGGTGGCGACCGCGCCAAGGGCGCGTACTGGCAGACCGCCGTCTCGTCGCGGCACCGCCGTCGGCTGCGGCGCGGAGGCGTGCGACGGGAGGATGTGTTGGCGCGCGACATAGGGTAGAAGGACGCGGCTCGCCGGCTGTTCGTCCGACCGCACCGAGACCGGTGCCGGGGCGTCCTCGGCCCGCACCTGTGGGGCTGGGGCGGCGACAGCCCAATGCGCGATGGAGGATGGGTTCGTGGACACCGACGGCCGGAACGAGCGCACGCCGCCGAAGAACAACGACAGCCAGACGCGCCCATCGGGGCCCAACGCCACGTCGGTGACGTCGTTGCCGTTGAGGTCGCCGTCTACACTGGCCCGCGTACCGTCCGGTCGGATCAGCATCAAGTGGCCGCCGGCGCTCGCCCAGACGTTCCCGGCGTCGTCGACGGCGAGTCCCGTCTCGAGGATCTCGTACGCTTGGTCCGGCCGCACGCGCCACGCCGGCTCGTCCACATAGGTGCGCCAGCTACCATCAGCGGACAGGCGCGCGAGCCCACCGGTGGTCAAGAGCCAGAGCGCGCCGGGGCCGTCCTCGGCCATCGCGCGGATCGCCTGCGTCTGCACGGCGGCGGGCACTTGGAGGGGCAGCCACTTCGCCGGTGGCGCGAAGAGCACCAGGTTCGTGCGATCCCGAGCCAGCGGCGCATCCGCGCTGGCCGCATCGAAGCCCACCCAGATCGACCCGTCCCGGCGGGCGATGATAGACGTCGCCTGCAGATCGGGCAGGCCGTCGTCGATGGTGAACGCCCGCCAGCGGCCATCGCGATTGCGCATGTTGACGCCGTGCGTCGACGCAATGCCCTGCCCCTTGGTGCGCGGGTCGCCGCTGGTGCACCACACCGCGCCGTCGTTGCCGATCGCGAGCTTGCCGACGAACCGTTCGATCAGACCATCCTCCGGCAGCGTCCATCGCCAGACGCCTTGGCCGTCGCGATGGCCGACGCCGAGGCCCGTCGTCAGCCAGAGGCTGCCGTCCGGCGCCAACGCGACGTCGTTGATCCCGGCGTCCGCTCCGTTCGCATGGCCGGTGGTCGTGATCGATCCCGTCGGGTCGATCGTGACGAGGCCGCGTTCGGTGCCGACCAGGACGCCGTCCGGACCGACGGCCACGGCGAAGGCACGATTCGATGGCAGGCCTGGGGCGGCCAACGTCGTGTAACGACCGTCCGGTGATCGGCGAATGAGCCCCTGCGGCGTTGCCAGCCACGCCGAGCCGTCCGAGAGAATCTCGAACTCGCGGATCGTCGCCTCAACGGGTTCGGCCAGCCAGTGCTGGGCGCCGGCATCCTGAGGCACGAACAGGACGTGATCGCTCGCCAGCCACGGACGACCGCTCGCGTCGACGGCGATGGCGACGCCGTCCCCGGCGCCGTGAACGCCTGCGTCACCCCAGGCTGCACTCAAGTCACCGAGGTTGGCCAGCGTGAAGGCCGCCTCGTTCGGGCGCAATCGAGCAACCTCCCCAAAGCGGTTGGACATGTCGATCACCCACACCGTGCCGTCCTTGCCGACCGCGAGGTCCTGCAGGAAACCAAACGGCGGCGCGCTCGCGCGTTCGGTGAAGTCCTCCCAGCGCCCGTCCGCTCGGCGCACGACGACGCCGCTTGGAATGTCCTTCTTGTCGGAGACGTACGTCAGGCCGAACCAGACGTCCCCGTTGGCCGCGACGACCGGATCGAGCACGTCGAACAACGCCGCTGGATCGCCGAACCGGGCCGGCTCCCAAGCGCGCCCGGCTCGCAAGCGCAACGCACCATCGCGGTGCGCGAACCAGACGCCGCCGTCGTGGTCGGCGGCAACGCGATAGAAGTCATCCTGCTCGAAGTACCCTTGAGGCTGCCTTCGCATGGGCGACGACAGCCACGACCACGCGCCGGCGGGTGAGAGCCGCGCAACACCCGTGAAGTCGGGCACCCACACGGTCCCGTCATCGGCGACGCTCAGATCGGCCTCAAAAAACCGCCCGTTCTGGTTCAACACGGTCGGCGCCGGCGCATGGGTGCTGGCGCCACTCCACCGCACAAGCCCACCTTCGCCGATCGTCCAGACGGCATCATGCCGCTCGTCGACCGCCAGGCCGTCGACCTTGTTCGGGTTCGTGTAATACCGCATCTCGTCCACGGCCAGCGTCGGAACCGCCGTCGGCCATGGCGTCCGCGTCGGCGCGCCCGGCACGCTCGTAGAAGGCGCGTGGGGCGGCGGGCCGTAGGCCACCGGCAGATAGGCGTCGTACGCCGCGAACGCGAGGTGGGTGGGCGCGAGGACGGCGGCGGCGAGCACGACAACGGTAAGGGGCGACACCCGGATCCAACGCACCAGGCACCTCCAGCGAGTCTTGAGAGCGGGCGCCCGCACGACGGCGAGGTCGCGCGGCGCTGCCGAGCACTGCGGACAGTGTACGCACGCTGCGTTGCACCAGTGTTGCGCAGCGGTCGGGCTGCATCGCCAAACGTCGTCAGGGCGCCGGATCGAACCCCCGCACCCCCCGCTCCGCCGTACCGACCCACACCCGCCCGTTCGACCCTGCGGCGATCGTGCTCACGGCGCCGAGATCGTTGTCATCCCCGATCACGCCCCATGTGGCGTCCGGTCGGCGCATCTGCAGCGGGTGGGAGCGCGCGCCGACCCACACCGTTCCGTCGTCGGTCGCGGCCAGCGCCGCGGCCTCGCGCGCCCCACCGAGGCGCCAGCGCGGCTGGTCGGCGTACGTCGTCCAGAGCCCGTCCGCGGTGAGGCGGGACAGTCCGCCGGCGCTCAGCACCCAGAGCGCGCCGTCGGGCGTCTCGGCCAGGGCGTAGACGGCGTCGCGGATGAGCGGCTCGGGCGGCGCGACGCGCGTCCAGCCCAGGTCGGGGCGCTCGGGACGATAGAACGCCATGCTCCTGGCGCCGAACGGCTGGCCGCTCCACGCGAGCCGCGTGTCGAAACCGACCCAGATCGAACCGTCGCGTCGCGCCAGCACGACCGATGGCTCGAGCGCCGGCAGGCCGTCGTCGAAGCCGTAGCGGACCCAGGCGCCGTCCGGGAGCCGGCGGCTGATGCCAACCTTGCCGCGCCCGTCCGCAGCCTGCCCGGCCTGGCCGGACGCGCACCAAAGCGATCC
>JBDTSC010000275.1:0-5313 GCA_039931375.1 Ardenticatenales bacterium | reverse complement strand
GTTGCCCTGGGCGGGCGGGTGCCGGTGCGAGAACTTCGTGCCGCGGGTGGAGCGGTAGGCGGAGGCGGCACGTCGGCGGGGTGGGGTCCCCGGCCGAACCCGCTCCGCTGACCCGCCGACCCGCTGACCCGCCGACCGGCCGACATTCCACCGTGCCGACCCGCCGACCCGCGGCCGAGCGAACCGGTCGACCACGTCGGAGGGGATTGACGGGATCGCCGGGGCGACGACAATCGGGCGGCACGCCCGCACGACCAAGGAGCGTCCCCCGTGCCCAAATACCTGCTCGTAGCCGCCGGATCGGCGTTGGGCGGCATGGCACGCTATTTCCTGTCGGGCGTCGTGCAGCGGGCGACGGACGCGGCGTTCCCGTTGGGCACGCTCGTCGTCAACGTCGTCGGCTGCGCGGCGATCGGGGCGTTCATGGCGTGGTTCGAGGCGCGGGCGAGCCTCTCGCCGGAGGTGCGCGTGTTCTTCGTGGTGGGGGTGCTCGGCGGCTTCACGACGTTCTCGTCGTTCGGCTACGAGTCCGTGGCGCTGCTGCGCGGCGGCGAGGCGGCGTGGTCGCTGTGGAACGTCGCGGCGCAGATCGGCCTCGGCCTCGGGGCCGTTGCGATCGGGCGCGCCGTGGTGCTGGCGGTCCTGCGATGAGGGAGGGGCTGCGATGAAGGAAGGTCCGCGATGAAGATCGAAGGCGATGGCCGGCTCGTACGCGTGTTCATCGGCGAGAGCGACCGCTGGCACGACCGGCCGCTGTACGAGGCGATCGTGCGGCGGGCGCGCGAGGAGGGGCTCGCGGGGGCGACGGTGCTGCGCGGCATCGAGGGCTTCGGCGCGAACAGCCGGATCCACAGCGTGAAGATCCTGCGCCTGTCCGAGGACCTGCCGCTCGTGATCGAGCTCGTGGACGCCGCCGAGCGGATCGAGGCGTTCCTGCCGCTGCTGGACGAGATGGTGACGGAGGGGTTGATCACGGTGCAGGAGATCCGGATCGTGGCGTATCGGCATGGCGGGGAGCGGGGGTGATGGTCGCGGCCGCGTCTGCGTGATGTCGTTGGCGGCGATGGCCTGGCACCCTCCGGCGCGATGCCGCGCCGCGATCCCGCCCTCACGCTAAAACAACGCCAGCGGCCCTTCCCCCACCACCGACCCCGCCCCGCCATCGCCTCGCCCCACCTGCGCCGCGATCGTCGCGCCCATCACGCTCCCGACGGCGTTCGCGTCGCCCGGGTCCGCGCCCGCGTCCGCGCCGCCCATCGCCGGCAGCCGCACCGTGATCGTGGTGCCGGCGCCCAGGACGCTTTGGATGTCCATCGTGCCGCCGTGGAGCATCACCAAGTGGTGGGCGATCGTCAGGCCCGTGCCGGCGCCGGCGGCGCGGTGGGTGAACGAAGGGGCGGCCGAGCGGGGTTGGGGGCGCCGCAGCGCGTCGCGCAGCAGCAGGAGCTCGTCGGCGGCGATGCCGCGGCCCGTGTCGGCCACCGAGATCGCTACGTCGCGGCCGAGGCGCCAGGCGCGCACGGCGATCTCGCCGGCGTCCGTGTGGCGGACGGCGTTCGAGACCAGGCTGTTGAAGACCTGCTTCAAGCGCAGCGCGTCGCCCCCGACGGCCGGCAGGTCGGGCTCGATATCGAACCGCAGCGCGACCGAGTGGCCCATAAGCAGGCCCGCCGCCCCGGCGCGCACGGCGTCCAGGAGCGGCGGTAGCTCGACGGCCACGCGGTCCAGGCGCATCTCGCCGGCCTCGATGCGGGCCAGGTCGACCAGATCGTCGATCAGGCCCACCAGCTGCTGGCTGCTCTCGTGGATCGCCAGGACATCCTCGCGGACCTCGTCGGACAGGACGCCTGAGTAGCCGCTGAGGATGAACTCGACGTAGCCCAGGATGCTCGTCAGCGGCGTGCGCAGCTCGTGGCTCACGTTCGCCAGGAAGTCGCTCTTCAGGCGGTCCACCTCGCGCAGCCGTTCGCTGGTCGAGCGAAGCTCGCCGAACAGGCGCGCGTTGTCCAGCGCCACCGCGATCTGGCTGGCCAGAACGCTGAACGCGTCCACGTCGGCCTGCGAGAACCGGCCGACCTCGTTGTCCTGGATGTCCAGCACGCCGACCAGCTCGCCGTGGGCCATCAGCGGCAGCGCCAGCTCGCTGCGCGAGTCCGGCAGGAGCGGATTGTGCACGTACAGCTCGCCGGCGTGCACGTCGGGCACGTTGATGATCTCCCGCCGGCTTCCGGCCCGCGCCACAAGGCTGCGCGCCGCGTCCAACGAGATCCGGTGGCCCCGCGAGAACAGCCGCCGCCCGACGTAGCCGCTCCCGGCCCGCACGACCAGGCTGCGCGATTCGGGCTCGTAGACATAGATGTGGACGTGGTGCAGCGCGAACCGCTGGACGAGCAGCTCGACGGTCTCCGGCAGGAGCTGCGCCGGGTCCAGGATCGCCGACAAGCGCCCCGCCGCCTCCGCCGCCGTCCGCAGCAGCCCGGTGAACCGCGCCCGCTCCACGTCGGCGGCCTTGCGCGCCGTCACGTCCTCGAGCACGCCCAGCACGCCGCCCCAGGTGGTCGGGTACGCCTGCAGGTGCCACCACCGCTCGCGCACCGCCACCTCGGCGGTCACGCTCTGGCCCTCGTCCAGCGCGAGCGCCAGCGCGTCGGCCATCGACGTGCCGGCCAGGTCGGGCGCCGCGTCTGCCATTTTGCGGCCCTCGATCTCCTCGACCGTGCCGCCCAGGAACTCCGCGAACGGTGTGTTGCAATGGAAGATCGTTCCATCCGCCTTGAGCGCCACGAACGGCACCCCGAGGCTCTCGACCAAGAGGCGGTCCTTCACGACCTCCCGCCGCAGGGACTCCACCGCCCGCGACCGCCGCGCCCCGAGGGCCTCGGCCGTCTCCGCTGCGTCGCCTGCGCCCACGCCGTCCGCGCGGCCGGCGTGAACGGCGCGAACGGCGCGCGCGGCGCCGCTCGCGCCGCCGCGCGTCAGACCCGCCTTGAGACGGACGTTCAGATGATCGAGCGCCCGCTCGGCTTCCGCCTGGTGGACCTCCATCGACAGCGCGTGGTAGACCTCGTGGTGGTGGAGCGCCCGGGCGTGGTCGCCCTTGGCCTTGTAGAGCGCGCACAGGTCCTGGTGCAGCTCGGCGATCCTGGACTGCGCCTTGATCGCCTCGACGATCGCCAGGGCCTGGTGCAGGTGGTCCAGCGCCGCGTCGCTGTCGCCCTGGCGGCCGTACAGATCGCCCAGGTCGCGCAGCGCGCGCGCCTCCCACTGGCGATCGCCGAGCGATTGGAAGAGCGACAGGCTCTCCTCGAAGTAGTCCAGCGCGCTGCCGTCGTCGCCCATCTTCAGGTACAGCTCGCCGATGACGGTCTGGCTCATCGCCTCGCCGCGCCGGTCCCCGAGCTGCTGGCGGATCACGAGCGCCCGCAAGTGATAGACGAGCGCCGTGGACAGATCGCCCAGCGCCTCATAGGCCACGCCGATGTTCATGAGGCTCATCGCCTCGCCGGGCTTGTCGGCCAGGCCCGTCTTGATGTCCAGCGAGCGCAGGTGGTAGTCCAGCGCGTGCTCGTCGTCGCCCAGCTCGTGCCGCACGTGACCGATGTTGCCCAGCGCGACGGCCTCGCCGCGGCGGTCGCCGGCCTCGGTGGCCACCTCGAGGCTGGCGGCGAAGCTCTGCAGCGCCGCCGTGTAGTCGCCCAGACTGCCGTGGACACTGCCCAGGAGGTTGAGGACGGACGCCTCGTTCGCACGGTCGCCCAGTTGTTCGAACGCGGCGCGGATCGCCGGCAGCTCGCTGAGGACCGCGGCGAAGTCGCTCTGAAGGAAGCGGCAGGCGGCGATCGTGCGCCGGGCCAGGGCGTCCGCGCGGGCGTCGCCGAGGCGCTCGGCCATGACGCGCGCGCCCTCCGCCAGGCCGAGGGCGCGAAGCGGGTCGGCGTTCTTCAGCTCCCAGGCGAGCGCGTTCTGCGCGGCCAGCAACGCCGCGTCGTCCTGCGCCGCGGCGAGCCGCCCCTCGAGCTCGACCAACTGATCCGCCACCCGTCCTCCCTATCGACCGCCCCGGCTGTATTCTGCCCGCGCGCTGGCTGGCAGCCCCGCGCTCCGCGCCCCGCTCACTCCATCCATCGCGCCAGCCGTGGCCGACGTCACCGCGTAGCGGTCCTGGAGGAGGTATTCGTACTTCAGCCCGTTGCCGGTGAAGAACAGCAGCACGGATTCGTGCGGCTGGATCCAACCGCGCTCGGCCAGCGTCGCCGCCGCCACGACCGTCGCCGCCGACTCCGGCGCGGTGAAGATCCCCTCCGAGCGCCCGATCATCGGCAGCGCGTCCATGATCGCCTCGTCGTCCACCGCGATCGCGCAGCCGCCGCTGGCGCGCACCGCGTCCAGGATGAGGAAGTCGCCGATCGCCGCCGGCACGCGCAGGCCGGGCGCGATGGTCTCCGCGCCCTCCCACGGCACCGCGTGCCGCGCACCGGTTTCGAAGGCGCGGACGATCGGGGCGCAGCCGGCGCTCTGGACGCTGACCATCCGCGGCCGCTTGGCGCCGATCCAGCCGAGCGCCTCCATCTCGTCGAACGCCTTCCACATCCCGACTAGCCCGGTACCACCGCCCGTGGGGTAGACGACAACGTCCGGCAGCTCCCAGCGCAGCTGCTCGGCCAACTCGTAGCCCATCGTCTTCTTGCCCTCCACCCGATACGGCTCGACAAGCGTCGAACAGTCGAACCAACGGCCCTGGGCCACACCGGCCTTGACGAACGTCGCGCAGTCGTTGATCAGTCCGTCCACCAGCGTGACCTCGGCGCCGAGCATCCGCGTCTCGATCGCGATGAGCGGCGGGACGTCCATGGGGACGTACACGTGGGCCGGCAATCCCGCGCGCGCGGCGTACGCGGCCAGCGCGGCGCCCGCATTGCCGGCGCTGGGCAGCGCGACCGCCTTCGCGCCGAGCTCGCCGGCGCGGGAGACCGCCATCACGAGCCCGCGCGCCTTGAACGAGCCGGTCGGGTTGATCCCCTCGTCCTTCACGAGCAGGTTCGGCAGGCCGATGTGCGCGCCCAGCCGCGGCGTTTCGAGCAGCGGCGTCCAGCCCTCGCCGAGCGTCAGCCGCCACGCCGGGTCGGCCACGGGCAGCAGTTCGGCGTAGCGCCACAGCGAGCCGACGCGGTCGGCCAACGCCTCGCGGGGCAGCGCGGTGCGAGCGGCGGCAAGATCGTAGCGCGCCAACAGCGGGCGCTGGCACGTCGGGCACAGGTTGGCCAGCGCGTTCGCCGGATAGGACGTCCCACACTGGGCGCACTCGAGATGGGT
>JBDTSC010000274.1:0-5364 GCA_039931375.1 Ardenticatenales bacterium | reverse complement strand
CGTCGCCGTTGGCCGTGGGGTGGAGCACGCCGAGCAGCGTAAGGACGGTCGCTCCGACGACGAGAGCCATCGCGAACAGGGACAGGCCGAGGACAATGCGGCGGCTGATTCGGTGGATCGTCACTTGTTCCATGGTGGGCGCCCCTCCGTTCCTGAGGACTAACCAACGTCGAGTCGAACCGTCACCGTGTCGCCATCGTCCAGACCCTCCGCCTTGCGAACGGCATCCTTGAGGGGGACGAGGTAGCGGCCGTCCTTGGGGAACAAGGAGGTCGTCCAGCGCGTTTGGCCGATCCGGGCAGCCACCGGGATCATCCCCCAGCCGTACGTCACGGCGCCGGAGATCGCCTTCAGGTCGTAGCATTCCTGCTCCGGAACGGCGACGAAGTAGAACGGGGCGGGGCCGCGCCAGTGGAAGATCGGGCCGCTGAACACGATGGTCGCGATGCTCATCGGGGCAATTCCTCCGGCGCGCGGCGGTGGTTGCCCAGGTACAGGTGCAGCTGCGCGGCGTGCTCCTGGACGTGGCGCATCGTGTAGAGCTGCAGCTCGGCGAACGGAACAGTCCCCCACGCGAACACGCACGGCCGGTTCGCCTGCTCGACCGTCATCGCCTCGACCGTTGTTTGGCACGTGCGGCGGCAGTGCGCCCAGTAGCTAAGCAGCTGCGCGCGCGTGTAGGTGCGCGGCAGGACCTCATCGTCCACCATCTCCACCAGGTCGAACGGCGCGGGCGGCGCGAAGCCTTCCTCCGCGCCGGTGAGGTAGAGGTCGAGCCAGAACAGGGTGTGGTAGCCGATGTACCAGAACGTCCCGAAGCCCTTGGCGACCCACTGATCCGGCTCGTCCTCCCAGAGTCTGGCCGTCCAGAGATCGTCCGGGCAGTCGCGCAGCGCGTCGCCCAGGCTGTCGATCGCGACGGCGTACTGGCGCCAGAGCATGGCCTGGTCGATGATCGCGGTCATCGGCGGCGGGCGCTGATGTCGCCGTTTTCGCCGTTGCTGCGTGCCGTGTGGTCGGCGGCACGTATCACCGCCATCGGGGCCTCGGAAACGGGAGGTCCAAAGGTCGCGGCCGCGGTCATGCACACGGTGGCGGACTCCTTCGGCGGCAGGGGGCGCGACCGTTGAGCGGGCGGCGGGAGGGCGGCAGGGGGCGGCGCGGGCCGATGATACGCTCGTGGGGGTGGGAGTCAATGGGCGTCGGCCACGACGACGCGGCCAGCGCGGAGCACGAAGTCCACCTCGCGGCTGTGTTCGCGCCAGGAGGTAAGCTCGCAGACCCTGGCGGTGGGGACGTTGGCTAGGTGCGCGCCTACGGCGGACTTGGACATTCCCCGGCGGTCTCACGTGGCCATCGCCTGGTCCCGTTGGCATCGTCGCCGAAGCGCTTGTGTTACAGAGAGAATGTAGCGGTAGTACTAGCCGTCAAATGCCCTCCAGAAGCGGCGCCGCGACCCTGCGTCGCCCGCCTCGTGGCCCGCCGGCAATCGCGTCGTCCGTTCGCGGCGCATCTGCCTTGGCGCACCGCCCCAGGCAATGAGGCCGCAACCAACCGACCTCGGCTCCCTGGCCCGTCCACCCATACAAGTGCAACTCCAGGGGCTTTGCGCCTTGCGCCTGACTAGTCGCCTTACGCGATGGGCCCCTTCACCGTTCACTGATCGTCCGAATCTCCCGCCAGCGCCGCGTCGTACAGCGCCCACTCCTCGTCCGTCGGCGCCTGGAAGAGCGCGGCCCACCGATACGGCATCGCGCGGGATCGGCGGGTTCTCGCGGGCGCGGCGCTGCAGACGCTCGAAGAAGAGGTTGATGCCCAGCGCGTCCATCCGGTCGTCCGGTGACAGGCGGACCGCGCTCAGCCGCCGCTCCAGCGACGCGGCGAGCGTCGTCTTGCCGGCGCCCGGCAGGCCGCAGACGATTACCAGCCGCGGCCCGGCGGCCGATGTCGTCTCTCGAACTCCCTCCCGCCGAGCGTTCATCCCGTGCTCCATGTCCGCCGCGCTACACCACCTCGACCGGCGCCTGGCCGCACGGGTGGGCCTCGTCGCCCAGCTCGAACTGGACGGTGGCGTGCTCGATGCCGAACCGGTCGTGCAGATCGCGGCAGATACGCGCCAGCAGCGCGTCGTCGATGCGCGCGTCCGGCTTGACCAGGTGGACGGTCAGCGCCGCTTCCGTCGTGCTCATGCCCCAAATGTGCAGGTCGTGCACCGCCTCGACCCCCGGCAGGTCGGCCAGGTAGGCCGCGACCTCCGCCGGATGGATGCCCCTTGGCACCGCGTCCAACGCCAGGTCGAGCGACTCGCGCAGCAGCCCCCACGTGCTGGCGGTGATGGCCACAGCGATCACCAAGCTGACGACCGGGTCGAGCCACAGCCAGCCCGTGAGGCGCATCGCCAGCGCCGCGGCGACGACGCCCAGCGACACCGCGGCGTCCGCCGCCATGTGCAGGAACGCCCCGCGAATGTTCATGTCGTGCTTCCGCCCCGCCATGAACAGCCACGCTGTGACGCCGTTGACCACGATCCCAACAGCTGCTACCGCCATGACCGTGCCGCCGGCCACCGGCTCGGGCTGCCGAAGGCGCAGCAAAGCCTCCCACGCGATGCCGCCGACGGCGACGAGCAGCACCACCGCGTTGAGCAGCGCCGCCATGATCGACGTGCGGCGCAGCCCGTACGTCCGGCGCTCGGTCGGGAGGCCTCCCGCCAGAACGCTGGCGCCCCACGCCAGCAGCAATCCGACGACGTCGCCGAGGTTGTGGCCGGCGTCCGCGAGCAGCGCCAGCGAGCGGGAAGAGAGCCCGAAGAAGGCCTCGACCGCCACGAAGCCGACGTTCAGCGCGACGCCGACGGCGAACGCCCGCCCGAAGTCGGCGGGCGCGTGGCTGTGGTTGTGGCCGTGCGCATGAGGAGGGTGAGGGTGAGCCATGGCGGACGTCATTCTACCGGAAACCGCCCAGCGGCATGGGCCGCCCTGCCGGTCTCCGCTAGCCAGATCGCGCCCCCCGAAATCCGCAAACGAGTAGCGCCAGACCACCTGACCGGCGGCCAGCGTCCGACAGACGGACCACCGGACAACTCGGCCGCCGCGGAAGCTGCCCAAGGACGCTCCAGATTTGCCACATAGAATTGTGGGCAGAGTCAACATAGAAACGCGGGACGATTCTATGTGGAGCCCGCCTTCGATTCTATGTGGACTTTGGGGGAGCCTCTACGTGGCTCCGTCCGCGCCCCATTCCCGCCGCGCGGCCCGCTCCACCGCTCCAGTGCCCCTCAACTCACCCCCACCACCCGCTCCCCCTCCACCGTCGCCTCGTTGCCGAACTGGATCCGCGTCTCCTTCCACCGCGCTGTCGGCCACATCCATCGATCCCAGCCCCCCAACCGCGACCAGCGCCGGCAGATAGATCCGGCCGCCCGGCGCCGCCGCGCGCCCGTAGCACATGGCGCGGCTGAAGACGCCGCCGCCGCTGCCGCCCAGGCCCTGCGCCTCGTAGCAGCGCTGCGCCGGGATCTTCCAGGCGTGGCCCCCCACGAGCTCGCCGCCCGTCACGTCGGGGCCGATCGGCGGCCAGGCGACGGCGGCCGGCCACCAGGACGGCTTGCGGTCGTAATAGACGGAGGCGGGGAGAAGGCGCGTCGCCGGCACGGGCACGCCGCTCGGGATCTCCGCGGCGTCCCACACCGCGCCGTCGTGCACGGTGTCGAAGTTGCCCCAGCGCAGGAGTGTGCCAAGGACGGTCGTGTCGATGCCGGGCGAATTGGCCCCGTCGAACGGGGTCAGGCTGCAGTTGCCGATGTTGGGGAACCCGAGCCGGTAGATGCCCTTGCCGGCGCTACAGCTCGCCGTGTCTGTGAACTGGTACGTCGCGGGCGCGGGCGAGTCGACGCCGAGCACGTTGCCGACGACGTTGTAGTGGTACGACCAGCGGTTGAGCGAGATGGCGTTCCAGGCGATCTGAAAGCGTGGGTTCAGACCGGTGAAGTGGTTTCGGAACAGCGTGCCGTGGCTTGCGGAGCCGAAGTAGCCGTCGGACGTGAACTGCTCAGCGGTGTTACCCTCCCAGAGGTTCATCATGTCGTGCGGTCCGTGGTTGTCGTTGAACATGCCCGTGTTCCAGCCGACGTAGTTGTCGCCCGGCTCGTGGTCGCCCGCCTGGGCGGCATAGCCGTAGTTGTAGCCGACGTAGTTGCCCGAGGAGGCGTTCTGCAGCTCGATGCCGGGGAAGGTCTTGTCGAAGATGTTGTTCTCGAACGTGAACCCCGTCACCGCGCCCTGGTTCACGCCGCCGTTCGTCGTGCCCCGCACGTTGAGGCCGGCGTTGTCGGATCCGTAGGACTGCGAATCGAGGAAATAGCTGTCGCGGATCTCGCCCCGAAGCGAGTCCAGGACGTAGGTGTGGTAGCCGCCCGGCTTGTACGAGGACATCCCGCGCACCCAGCAGCCGTAGCACTGGTCGATCATGAACGAGGCGCCGCTCCTGCCCAGCGCGTGATCGACCTTCATGTCTTCGAGGCCGACGAACCGATCGATTCCGATGAAGCTGTAGAGCACGACGGGTTGGGGCGAGAAGCTCCACAGGAGCGGCGGGGTCACCGTGATGGTCGTGCCGCGGATGGCGGTGATGAGCGCCATTTGCTTGGAGTCGTGGGTGGAGTTGTGGCTCGCATAGACCAGCCCCGGCTCGTTGTCGGCCGAGATGTCGATCAGCTGTCCGACGGCCAGGTCGGAGATGTCGGCCAAGGTGAGATCGGTCGAGCCCTTGGTGGCGCCGGCCGTGATGGCGATGTTCTTGAAGTCGACGCCGTTGACGCCGATGTTGAATGCTTGCCCGCCGGCGACGAACGTCGTCCGATCGGCCCCTGCCCCTCGGATCACGGTGTAGGACGTATGGATGTTGACCGAGCCGTCGAGCCTGTACGTGCCGGCTGGGATGGAGATCACGCCCGGGCCGGGGTCGGTCCCGGGAGCGCTTGCCTCGCAGCCGTCGACGGCGGCCTGGATGGCTGCGGTGGCGTCGTCGACGCCGGTACCGTAGGTGGCGGCATCGACGCCTCCGCAGATGCGCGTCCACTCGGGGATGCCTCCCGGCACGCCGGTCGTGTCCGTCCAGTCGATGCGGCGATCGGCGGGAATGATCGCGCCGATGTCGGCGGCGGCCGCGGCGGCGGAGCTGCTGCCGTCCTTCGTCGCGCCGCCCGGCAGGACGAGCGCGGACGACAGGCCGATGGAGGCGATGGAGCAGACGACAGCAGATATTCGCATGGCATGAATCCTCACCGAGCTGCTTTGTTCGCAACGCTCACGAAACGGCTCCCCATGGACCGCCGGGCTGCCAAGTGGCATTGAACGACTCGTT
>JBDTSC010000273.1:0-5372 GCA_039931375.1 Ardenticatenales bacterium | reverse complement strand
GCGTTTGACGCCATGCGATCCGGCGAGAGCTGCAAGGTTATCCTGCTGCCCTGAACACCGCCGGGCCGAAGTCGCCGTCGCCGTCGCCGTCGCTCACCGCGCGATCGCCCTTCCGTCACGCCGCCCGCGTCCTGCGCGCCGCGCCATCCGAACGGAGCCAGCCCATGTCGAACGCAAGCGCACCGAACGAGTCCAAGCTGGACTATCTGCTCGCCGATCTCGCCCAGCTAAAGGCCAAGGGCCTCTACACGACGATCCGCTCCCTCCAGAGCCCACAAGGCGCCTGGCTGACGATCGACGGCCGGCGGGTCCTCAACTTCTGCTCGAACAACTACCTCGGCTTCGCCGACGACGCCGCGCTCAAAGACGCCGCCAAGAGCGCCATCGACCGCTGGGGCGTCGGCCCGGGCGCGGTGCGCACGATCGCAGGGACGATGGACATCCACCTGGAGCTGGAGCGCCGCTTGGCCGAGTTCAAGGGCGTCGACGCCACGATCGGCTTCCAGAGCGGCTTCGCGACGAACTTGGCCACGATCCCAGCGCTCGTCGGCGAGGCGGACTGCATCATCTCGGACGCCCTGAACCACGCGTCGATCATCGACGGCACGCGCCTTACCAAGGCCACCCGCTACGTGTACCGCCACTGCGACATGAACGACCTCGAGGCGCGCCTCGTCGAAGCGACCGCCAAGGGCCATCGGGCGATGCTGATCATCACCGACGGCGTGTTCTCCATGGACGGCGACATCGCGCCGCTCGACGAGATCTGCGCGCTCGCCGAACGCTTTGGGGCGATCACGATGGTCGACGACGCGCACGGCGAGGGCGTGCTCGGCCGCGGCGGGCGCGGCGCGGTCGACCACTTCGGGCTCCACGGCCGGTTCGACATCGAGACGGGCACGCTGTCCAAGGCCTTTGGGGTGATGGGCGGCTACACCGCCGCCAAGCAGCCGATCGTCGACTGGCTCCGCCAGCGGGGCCGCCCGTTCCTCTTCTCCAGCGCGCTCACCCCCGCCGACGTAGGAGCGTGCATCGCCGCCGTCGACATCCTCGAGCGCTCCACCGAGCGCGTCGAGCGGCTGTGGGCGAACGGCCATGCGTTCCAGGGCGCGATGCGCGCGTTAGGGTTCGATCTTGGCGTCACGCAGACCCCCATCAGCCCGGTGATCGTCGGCGACGAGCAGCGGACGCAGGCGCTGAGCCGGGCCCTCTTCGATCGCGGCGTCTTCGCGACCGCGATCGCGTTCCCGACGGTGCCGCTCGGCCGGGCCCGGATCCGCGTGATGATCTCGGCGGCCCATACGCCCGAGGACCTCGAGATCGGCATCGGCGCCTTTGAAGAAGCGGGGCG
Source organism: Ardenticatenales bacterium (assembly GCA_039931375.1). Taxonomy (GTDB): domain Bacteria; phylum Chloroflexota; class Anaerolineae; order Epilineales; family Epilineaceae; genus Avedoeria. The sequence continues at coordinate 4,021 of JBDTSC010000273.1, read as the reverse complement.
CGAGCTCGGGATCATCGGCGGCGTGTAGCGTCGTCGGCCCTGACGGAATGCGAGGCCTGAACGCAACGCATCGACATTACAACTCGTCATCCCCAGACCGTTCGTCCCAGACCCAACTGTCCCGGTCGGTCTCGTCATCGACCTCATCATCCGCACCGGGACGGACGCGGTCGACGCCGGCGTCCTCGTCGTCCTCGTCGAAGTCCAGAAGCGGCGCGGGCTTGCGCGCACCCAGGTCCGACGGCGGGCGGAGCGCGCGTCCAGAGGAGAACACGTCGTCCTCGTCGTCCTCCAGGTCGTCGTCGTCCGGTTCGTCCAGCCAGTCCGCCAGGTCCTCCGGATCCGCGTTGGCGCTCAGCCAGGCGATGATGTCGTCCTCGTCCCCCGCCGCGCCGGCGGGACCGCCCGCGTCCGGCGCGCCCACCTGAATGTCGATCTCGCCGAGGGCCGCCGACTCGATCGCGCTGTCGATCAGGTCGAGCAACGCCGCGTCCGACTCGGACTCGCCGAGCATCTCCAACGCCAACGTCGCCGGGTAGCCGCCGATCTCGCCGAGGGACTCGATCGCGGCCCGCCGCACCGCGATCGGAGCGTCCTGGGCGATCCGCGCGAGGGGCAGGATCGCCTCCTTGATCCCGAGGAGGCCGGCGGCGACGACGGCGTTCTGCTGCACCGCGGTCTGGCTCGCTTCGAGGTAGGCGATCACGGCCGCCTGCCAGCGGGTGTCCGCGCTGCGCCCGATCGCCATCATGGCCGCCGCCTCGAGCACGGGCTCGCGGGACGCGATCGCCGCGTCGATGGCCTCGACCGCTTCGGGCGTCTCGGACCAGCCGGCGGCCGCGACGGCGCTGGCCCGCGTCGCCAGCGGCGTGTCGTCGTCGCTGGCAGCCGCGAGGACGAGCGCCAGCGCAGGCGCCACGCGCTCCGCGTCCAACTCGCCCAACTCGGACCGCTCGATGAACAGTCCGATCGCCTCGGCCGCCGCCGCCCGCACGATCGGATCCGGATCCTCGGCCAGGAACCGCGCATAGCGGTCGAGCAGCCGAGGCTCGGTGGCCTCCCACAGCCCGTCGATCGCCGCGACGCGGACCGACGGGTCGGCGTCGTCCAGCAGGGCGATGAAGACCGGCTTGTAGATCACGTAGAAGTCGTCGTCCGCGAGCGCCTTCAGCGCGCCCGCGATCACGCGCCGTCGGGACTCGGGCGCCTGCGGCCAGTCGCGCTTCAGGACGGCGATGTCGGCGGCGGTGGCGTTGGACAGGGCGCGCAGCCACGGGATCTCCGCGGCAGGATCGTCCGCCGCGAGCAGTCCGGTCAGCGCGTCGGCGAACGGAACCAGTTCGGTCAGGGGATCGGCGTCCTCGGTGGGTTCGATCGTCATCATGGCCTGCGTGCCTCAGGGTTGCCCGATCGCGAGCGGATGGAAGACCTCGAAGACGGTGATGCTCAGCATGAGCAAGAGCACGAACGCGATGCCGAGGGCATGCACGATCGCCTCGCGCCGCGGTTCGACGCGGCGTCCGCGAACCGCCTCGATCCCAACGAACAGAAGACGCCCGCCATCGAGACCGGGGATCGGGAACAGGTTGATCAAGCCGAGGTTCGCGGACAGGATCGCCGCGAACTGGAGCAGCGTCATCCAACCGCTCTCGCCCGCTTGTCGGGACAGACGCGCGATCCCGACCGGGCCGGCGACCTCCACCTTGGCCGTCCCACCGATCATGCGCGCGAGGCCCGTGATCATCGTCCCGAGCATGCCGACCGTGCTGTTGACGCCGTACACCGGCGCCCGCCACAACGGCACCTTCTCGGGATACGCCAGCGGCCCGATCTCCACGCCCATCCGGGCATCGCCGGACGTTGCGTCACGGCGCGGCGTGACGGTCAGCGCGACCGCCTCGAGCGTCGCGCCGCTGCGCACGGGCAGCACCATCAGCGACTCGCCGGCGCGCGGCTCCCGTTGGCCGAGGGCTACGTCTCTGGGCGCGTACACCAGGTTGTTCGCCGCGAGCGGGCCGTCCGCCGCGCCGCCCGCGATCACCGGCCGCGCCGCGATGTCGGCGCGGGGCGCGCCGAGCTGGAGCGCGGCCGGTGCGCGTTCGGTGACCGGCTCGCCGGCGCCGCGCAACAGCGTGAGCTGTAGCGGCTGGTCAGCGCTGGCGCCCGTCGCGGCCACCATGCCGTCGATCGCCTCGCGGCCCGCCATCGTGCCCTCGGGCGCGAACGAGCCCGCCGGACGGCCGTTGACGGTCAGGACGATGTCGCCGTCCGCGACCCCGGCCGCCGCCGCCGGCTGCCCCTCGGAGACCTTGCCGATCCGCACGAAGTCCGCGCGCTCGACACCCCACGCGGCGGCGATGCCCGAGAGGATGAGGATCGTCAGCAGGAAGTTGGAGAACGGACCGGCCAGCAGCACGGCCGCCCTTGCCCGCGGGCGGGCGGCGGCGAACGCACCCGGCTCGGTCGGGTCGTCCTCGCCGAAGAGGCGGACGAAGCCGCCGAGCGGCAGCCAGTTCAACGTGTAGTCCGTACCCCCCGCGGTAAACAGGCGCAGCGCGCGCGGCGGGAAGCCGAGGCCGAACTCCTCGACCCGAATCCGGTTCAGTTTGGCCATCGTGAAGTGGCCCAGCTCGTGCACGAGCACGAGCGGATACAGCGCGGCGAAGAAGTAGAACACCGTGATGAGCCAGCCGGGCAACTGCATTGCATCGCTCTCAGGGCGGGGCCGATGCGGCCCCTAGGTCGGCCCGCCGGAGCGCGGGACGGCGCAATGATAGCGGCCGCCCGCGCGGAAGGGCAGGAGAGCGGCGTGCTACAATCGCCGCTCAGAGACCGATCCGCACCTCGCGGACGGTCAGCGCATGGATGAAGTGGGTCCAGCATGGTGCCTTTGGAGCAGTTGCGACATCTCGCCGAGCGGTACGAAGCGCTGAACGCGCAGCTCGGCGACCCTGAGGTCTCGTCCGACCCCGAGCGCCTGCGGGCGATCGGCCAGGAGCAGGCCGCGCTCGAGCCGATCGTGGCGGCGTATCGCGAGTACGCCAGCCTGATCGACCAGCTCGCGCAGGCCCAGGCGATGGTCGACGGCGATGACGCCGAGATGGCGGAGCTGGCGGCCGAAGAGCTGCCCGGGCTCGAGGAGCGGCGCGCAGCGCTCGAAGACGTCCTCATGGAGCTGCTCCTGCCGCGCGACCCGAACGACGATCGCAACGTCATCGTCGAGATCCGCGCCGGCACGGGCGGCGACGAGGCGGCGCTGTTCGCGGCCGACCTGTTTCGGATCTACCAGCGCTTCGCCGAAACGCAGCGCTGGAAGGTGGACATCATCAGCGCCTCGGAGATCGGCATCGGCGGGCTCAAGGAAGTGATCTTCAGCGTGCACGGTCAGCGCGCTTACGCCAAGCTGAAGTGGGAGAGCGGGGTGCACCGCGTCCAACGCGTGCCGGAGACGGAAGCGCAGGGCCGCATCCACACGAGCACGGCCACCGTCGCGGTGTTGCCCGAGATGGACGAGATCGAGATCGAGGTGCCTGAGAGCGACATCCGCGTCGACGTGTTCCGCTCCAGCGGGCCGGGCGGCCAATCCGTCAACACGACGGACAGTGCCGTCCGCCTGACCCATCTGCCGACGGGCATCGTGATCAGCTGCCAGGACGAGAAGTCGCAGCTCCAGAATCGCAAGAAGGCGCTCCAGGTCCTGCGCGCCCGGCTCTTCCAAGTCGAAGAGGACAAGCGCACGGCCGAACGCGGCGCCGAGCGGCGCACGATGGTCGGCGGCGCGGAGCGCTCGGAGAAGATCCGGACCTACAACTACCCGCAGAGCCGCGTGACGGACCATCGCATCGGATTGACGAGCCACCGGCTGCCCGAGATCATGGCCGGCGACATCTCGGACTTCATCGAGGCCCTGGCCGCCGCCGATCGCGCCCAGCGCTTGGACGACGCGCGCGCCGCAACGGCGGCGTGAACCGCGGCATGCACGCTGCGCCCGGCGCGGGCGCCCCGTCCTCGACCGCCCCCG
>JBDTSC010000272.1:0-5410 GCA_039931375.1 Ardenticatenales bacterium | reverse complement strand
TCCATCGCCGCCGGGTGGCTGGGCAGGCCGGGCATCGTGCGCATCTCGCCCAGGAGCGGGTAGATGAAGCCGGCGCCGATCGAGGCGCGGACCTCGCGGACGCGGACGGTGAAGCCGGACGGGGCGCCGAGCTTCTTGGGGTCGTCGGAGAGGCTGAGGTGGGTCTTGGCCATGCAGATCGGCAGGTTGCCGAAGCCGGCGGCCTCGAAGCGGCGGATCTGCGCCTCGGCGGCCGACTCGTACGCCACGCCGGCCGCGCCGTAGACGCTCATCGCGATCGCCGCGATCTTGTCCTTGATCGGCTGATCCAGCTCGTAGAGGAAGCGGAAGTGGCTCGGCTCCTCCGCCGCCTCGATCACCGCGCGCGCCAGGGCCTCGCCGCCGGCGCCGCCCTGGCTGAAGTGCGTGCTCTCCGCGGCACGGCAGCCGGCGGCGGTCGCCACGTCGACGATCGCGGCGACCTCGCTGTCGTGGTCCGTGTCGAAGCGGTTGATGCAGACCACCGGCGTCACGCCGTGGAGCTGGACGTTCGCGATCTGCTTGGCCAGGTTCGGCGCGCCGGCCAGCACGTCCTCGGGGCTCTCGGTGAGCATCGCCTCGGGCAACGGCTTGCCGGGCACGACGCGGAACTTGCCGCTGTGCAGCTTCATCGCCCGCACCGTGGTGACGATGACGGCGGCGTCCGGCCGCAGCCCGCTCGCGCGGCACTTGATGTTGAAGAACTTCTCCGCGCCGATGTCGGCCCCAAAGCCGGCCTCCGTCACGAAGAAATCGCCCGTGCGCGTGCCGATCAGGTCCGCCAGGACGGAGCTGTTGCCATGGGCGATGTTGGCGAACGGACCCGCATGGACCAGGGCCGGGCCGTTCTCCAGCGTCTGGACGAGGTTCGGCTTGATCGCCTCCTTCATCAGCGCCGTCATCGCCCCGGCGGCGCCCAGGTCCTCGGCGGTTACGGGCTTGCCGTCCGTCGTTTGCGCGACGACGATCCGGCCCATCCGCGCGCGCATGTCGGCCAGGCTGGTCGTGAGCGCGAGGATCGCCATCACCTCGCTGGCGACCGCGATGTCGAAGCCCGTCTGCCGCATCGGCCCGTCGCCCTTCGTGCCGAGGCCGATCGTGACGTTGCGCAGCGTCCGGTCGCTCACGTCCAGCACGCGGCGCCACGTCACGCTGTATGGCTCGATCCCGAGCGCGTTGCCGTGGAAGAGGTGGTTGTCGATCATCGCCGAGAGCAGGTTGTTCGCGGCCACGACGGCGTGGATGTCGCCCGTGAGGTGCAGGTTGATCTGCTCCATCGGCACGACCTGGCTGTAGCCGCCGCCCGCCGCGCCGCCCTTGATGCCGAACGTCGGGCCCTGGGACGGCTGGCGGATCGCGAGCGTCGTCTTGCGGCCCAGGCGGTTCAGGGCCTGCGCCAGCCCGACGGTCGTCGTCGTCTTGCCCTCGCCCAGCGGCGTCGGCGTCACGGCCGTCACGAGCACGACCTTGGCCAGCGGCCGGTCGGCGAGCCGATCGATCGCCTCCAGGCGGATCTTGGCCATGCCGCGCCCGTAGTGCTCGATCTCATCCGGCAGGAGGCCCATGCCGGCGGCGATGTCGTCGATCGGCCGCAGCGTGGCGGCCTGGGCGATCTCGAGATCCGTGGGGAACGACATCGTGGCGGGCTCCTCGGGCGGACGGTCGGGCGGGGGGCGATAAGCGCTCGCGATGATACCACGGTCGATTGGACAGCCGAGCCCCCTTCGGCGCAGTATCGCCGATGCGCGTTCGCGCGTCTTCATGGGCGACGGCATAACCCCCGATGCCGCGCCGGCCGGTCGTCGTGCCCCGATGGCGCCGTCCGCTCCCGCTGCGAGGTAGAGCATGTCCAACATCCGTCGCGCCATCGCCCACCCCCGCGCGTCCGGCCGCGCGCCCCTGGTCGCGGCCGGACCGGCCGTGATCCCGCTGGCCGTGGCCGCGGTGGCCGCCGCGCTGATCGCGTCCGCCGTCGGCCACCTGTCCGGCGGGCGGCCGAGCGCGTTGGCGCCGCAGCCGATGCTGTACGCCGCGGCGACGGACAAGGGGCTGCACATCGTGGACTACGGCGTGCCGTCCAAACCGGCCTCGATCGGCGACTCGCAGCTGGTCGTGCCGGCCTCGGCCGTGGCGGCGAGCGCGAACGTCGCGTACCTCGGGGCGGGGGACAAGGGGCTAGCGATCTTCGACATGCGCGATCCGAACGTGCCGTCTTTGTATCAGGCGCTCGGGACGCCCCGCTATAACGCCGCGCGGCTCGTCGTCGACGGCGCGCGGTTGTACGCGCTCGATCTGGCGGCGGGGGTGCGGATTTTCGATGTCACGAACCCGTATGACCCCGCGCTCAAAGGGGCGTACCACGTGGCAGGGCAGACGTGGACAGCCCTGGCCGTCTCGGGCGATTTGATGGTCCTGCTCGGCGCCGACGTGCTGCGCACCGTGGACGTCCGCGACCCGAGCAAGGCCGTCGCGCTGGGGGAAGTGAAGGGCGGCGGGAACGACGTCGCGCTGCGCGGCGGCCTGGCGTATGTCGTCGACGGGAACGGCCTGTCGGTGGTCGATGTCCGCAAGCCGAAGCTCCCCGCCGTGATCGGCGGCGACGTCTACCCGCAAGGGACGACGCTGGCCGGCCCGCGCGTCCACCTGGCCAAGGGCCGCGGCCGCGACTGGGCATGGGTCGGCGGCGGCTTCGCGACGAACGGCCTGGGCGCCCTGGTCACATGGGACGTGGCCTCGCCGAGGGCGCCCAAGCCGATCGACCTCGCGCGCTTTGACGCCGCGGTGAAGAGCCTGGAGAGTGATCCGGACGCCCTCCAGGACGATGGCGTCGCCCACAGCGGCGAGCTGCTGTTCGTCGGCACCGCCGCCGGCCTGCACACCGTCGCCGTGGCCGACGACTCGCCGGACAAGCCGCAGACGCTCGGCGACGCGGCCGGCCTGGCGGACGCGTCGATCGCCGCCATCGTCCTCGATCCGCGCGAGCGCCAGCAGGCCACGCCGACGGCGCAGCTCACCGAGGCCGGCGACGCGTGCGTCGACGCCGAAGCGGACGCGTGGGTCAGCGTGAACACGCGCGGCGTGAACCACGGCGGCGACGTCGAGCTTGTGATCGCCGCCGGCGGCCAGGACACGGCGGAGTCGTACCTGCGCTTCAAGACGAGCTTCATCCCGGCCGACGCCGACGTCGTGACCGCGTCGCTCGAAGCGGACCTCATCCTCCAGACCGGCGGCCAGCCGCCCGTGCTGCAGGCGGTCATCGACGCCGCGGACGCGCCATGGGACGAATCGACGCTGACGTTCCTGAACAAGCCGGCCCGTTCCGGCCGCTACGGCGCGCCCGGCATCGACGAAAAGGCGGAGCGCAAGCGCATCGACGTCCGCGCCCTCGTCGTCGACTGGCACGTCGGCAAGCGCCCGAACCACGGCCTCGTGATCAGCAGCGAGAACACGACCGCCAACCCGATCGACAGCCGCTTCGGCAGCCGCGAGAACCCGCGGACCGCGCCGCCGCGCCTGTGCGTCGGCTGGACGCGCGACGTCACCCGGACGCCCGCTCCCACCGCGACGGACACCGTGCCGCCGACCGCCACCGCGACGCAAGCACCGACGCGCACGCCGCCGCCGACGGACACGGCCACCACCGAAGCATCCGCGACCGCCGGCCCGACGCCGACGGGCGAGGGCGACCTGCCGACGCCCACGCCACCCCCGACGTCCGACGCGACGCGCCGCCCGACGAAAACCCCGGTGTCGACGGCCGAGCCGACCGCTCGGCCGAGCGCGACCGCGTCGCCGCGGCCGGCCGGTGGCGGCTTCGGGCGGCCCGAGAGCGGGGCGCCGATGGCGATGCACAAGATCCGCCGCCTGCACTTCGGCCCCGACGGCGAGCTCTGGGCGCGCGTGCCCGACCCGAACGGTGGGCCGGACATCGTCGTGACCCGTGTGGGGGGCCGGTGGCGGCGCTGGGGGACGGTCGAGGAGGCGATCGAGCAGCGCTTCGCGGAACTCGTGCGCAAGGGCGTCGTGCCGGACTTCTTTGCCGCGGACGCACGTGGGCGGATATGGGCCGGCGCGAACCTGTACGACGGCCACACCTGGCGCCGGTTGGCGACGGACGTGGTGACCGCCGGCGGCACGCTGCGCCACGAGCAGCGCACGCTGTTCGACGACAGCGGGCAGGCATGGGTGCCGTTCGAGGGCACGACGGAGTGCGCGAACCCGCTCGGCTGCGGCAACACCGGCGTGCGGGCGTTCGACGCGGACCGCGGCGCGCTCGGCAGCCTGGACATCGACCCCGTGCCCGAGATGGCGGAATACAGCCTGGAGGGCGTGCAGTTGGTGAAGGGCGAGGCGGCGCGCGGCACGCCGACGCTGGCCGCGAGCGCGGCGGGCGCGGACCTGTTCGGGCGGCTCGAACGCTGGCTGGCCGGGGCGATCGGGACCGGCGGCGCGCGCCGCGCGGCCACGTCGACCGGCGCCACATTGACCGCGGCGACGTCCGCGAAGACGACCGCGGCGGCCCTCGCCGCCAACGATGCCTACGTCGTCAGCCCGAGCGCGCTATACGTCCTGCCCGACACGGCCACCGCGATCCGCTACCCGTTCCTGCCGTCCATCGAGGACGCCGGCGGCGAGACGCGCAACGCCGGCTACGCCACGACGTCGGCGATCGACCTGTCGGGCCACCTGGTCGCGTTCACGTGGATCGAGCGGCATGAGGGCCGAACGCTGTCCTATCAGATCGTGGCGAACACGTGGCTCGGCACGGCCTGGGACACGCCGCTCGACCTGACGCCGGGCAGCCCGCTGCTCATCGACGGCTCCGCGGAGTTCCTGCGCCTATCGGCCGCCGCCTTCGCGCCGGACGGCACGCTGTGGCTGGGCACGAGCGACGGGCAGGTGGCGGCTTACAAGGATGGGATGGACGGGATGTGGCCGCACCACTTCACGTCCTCGAACAGCCCGTTGATCCCGCTCGAACCGATCAGCGCGCTCACCGTCGCGCCGGACGGGACGCTGTGGATCGCGCAGCCGAGCGGGTTGTTGACGTTCGGGGAGGGGGGGCTGGTGGGGGTGCCGACGATTTATCTGCCAAGGGCGCAGAAGCCGTAGGGGGGCGATAGCGCACGAGACGGGATCCGATGTGGTAGAATGTCGTCAGGAGTGCATGAGGATGAGCGCGAATATGAAGGAATCGTCGACACCGACAGGCATTTTGTTGAGTGAAACCGACGACGATGACAGGGAGTTGGCGTTTGAATTGGCGTACCTGCGTTCGCTGACGACGCAGCAACGATTCGACCTGATGTTCAGGCGATCACGCGAGATGGCGGAGGTGTTGCTGCGCCGTGGACACCGAAGACCTGTTGAGATCACTCAACGCACATGACGT
>JBDTSC010000271.1:0-5415 GCA_039931375.1 Ardenticatenales bacterium | reverse complement strand
GCTACGCTACGGTGCCGCGTCCGGCGTCTTGAACACCTGCACGCGGCTGTTCTGCTGATCGACGACGTAGAGCTGGCCGCCGCTGTACGCCAGGCCGCTGGGTGTGTTGAACTGGGTCGGAGACGTGCCAAGCTTGCCGAGGTCGCTCAGCCAGCCCTTGTCGTCGAACACCTGCAGGTAGTGCGAGGCCGCCTCGCTGGCATAGATGTGGCCCGCGTCGTCCAGCGCGATGCCGGCGATGCGGAACAGCGTCTCGTCCTTGTAGCTGTGGGCAAGGCTGCGCACGTACGTGCCCTCAGGGCTGAAGATCTGGATCGCATAGCTGTCGCCGACGCCGACGTACAGCCGCCCGTCCGCGCCGACGGCCAACGCGCGCGGCTGCGTGAACTCGCCGCGCTGATCGCCCTTCTTGCCGATGGTGCGCGCGTGGCGGCCCGACGAATCGTAGACCTCGATCCGGCCGTTCGCGGCGTCCGCCACGTACAGGTTGCCGGCGTCGTCGAGGGCGATCGCGGCGGGCTGCTTGAGCTCGCCCGCCGCTTCGCCGACCTGACCGACCGTGCCGGCCGCCGCGCCGGAAGCGTCGAACACGCGCACCGGTGGGGTGCGCTCCGCCACGTACAGCTTGCCGCCGTCCGGGGTCACGGCGACGCCCTCCACCGCGACCAGATCTCCTTGCGCCACACGGCGCACGAACGCGCCCGAGGCGTCGAAGACCTGTACGCCGACCGAATCCGCCACGTAGGCGTTGCCCGCGTCGTCCACCGCGATGCCGGTCGGCAGCTGGAGCTGGCCGTCGCCGATGCCCGGCGCGCCGAAGCTGCGAACGAACGTGGGCACCTTGCCGGTGGCGCGCTGGGTGCCGAGCGCCTCGGGCTCGGTGAGCGTCGGCTGGCCGGAAGAGACGATCGCCGCCCCTTCGGTGGGTGCCTGGGCCGCGCCGGTCGGCGTGGGAACCGCAGGGTCTCCCGTGCAGCCGGTCACCAGCCACGGTGTGAGCAGAACGAACAACAGCGCCCGGCGCGCGGGCGCCGGAGCGAGTCGGTACGATGGCATCGCGGGCATTTTGAAGTCCTCGTCATGACAGCGGCGGGGCGGCGGAGCCTGCGATTATAGGCCAGGGCCTCGGCTCGGCGTCGTGCGCGCGGTGATGGTGGACGTAGCGGTGAGGCATTATGGTCGCGCGTGCCACGCGCCCGCGCGATGCTCGCGGCGGCGGCCTAGTGCCGCGTCGCCGTCGCGCCATCGGCGCGCAGCAGCGCGAACGGCAGGAAGAGCCGCCTCGCGCCAGCGAGTGTTGGCGTCGCCAACGGAACTGTGGCGGTCGGCGTGGCCGAGGCGGGTGCGGTCGGCGTCGGCTCGATCGTCGAGGTGGCGATCGGCGTGGACGTGGGCATCGGCGTCGGGGTGGGCGGACGGGCGCGGAAGAAGTGCACGCCGGCGTTCTCGGTGCCCACCCACATCCCGCCGCGCGCCGCGTCCCAGGCGAGCGCCGTCACGGCCTTGATCCCTAGCGTGTCGGGCGCCGGTGCGAGCGTGTACCAGGTCCGGCCATCGAAGATCCGCAGCCCGCCCGCCGCCTTGTCCACGCTGTCGAAGCCGACGACCGCGTGCTCGCTCGTGCCATGGCCGCGGGTCGTTCCCGCCCACAGCCGGCCGCTCTCGTCGAGCGCGAGGGCCTCGACCCAGCCGTCGCCGTCGAAGCGCGTCGCGTGCCACAGCCGGCCGTCCCAGCGGTTGACGACCGCGTCCAGGAACGGCCAGATGCTGGCGATCGTCGCCCGCTGCGAGTCGATGTCGTACGTGCCCGCCCAGACGTCGCCGCCGGGCGCGACGACGATGCTGCGCACGTCGCCTGTGACCAGCGGGTCGCGGCCGAACCCGGAGCCGTGGTACGTGTCCAGCCCGTCCTGCCCGCCCGTCCAGCCGCCGAACTGTTCGTTCGCCGCCCGGCTGACGCCGCCGCCCACGCGGGACTCGGTGTCAGGGTCGAGGTGGTGGCTGGCCGCCGCCCAGATCCCGTTCGGCCCGGCCGCAAGGTCCAGGATCGTGTCGCCCACCAGAGCGCGATCGGTGCTGCGGTACGTGTGGTCTTCCCAGCTCTTCGTACGCGGGTCGTAGATCGCGATGCCGTTGCCGCGGCTGGTCGTGCCGCTCGCGCCGGGTCCATCGGGCGAGGCGCCGAGGCCGATCCAGAGCCGCCCATCGGCGGCCGCCAGCAGGCTGCCGACATCGTTGTCCGGCAGGCCGGCCGCGCTCTGTCGAATCGCCTCCAGCCACTGCCCGGTCCGTACGTCCAGCGCCGATACCCCGCCATCGACCCAGGCGCTGCCGTCGTAGATCGACTTCGTCGATGCCACCCACAGGGTATCGCCATCGATGGCGAGATCCGTGATCGCGTCGCCGACCAGCCGGCCGGCGCTGCTCGCGCGCGTCACGACGCGCCAGCGGGACCCGTCGTAGCCAAGCAGGCCGTAGCCGCGCGTGCCGGCCCACAGCCCGCCGCGGCCGTCCACGGCCAGCGCGGTGATGTCGTTCGCCGCCGGCAGCTCGCCCGCTGTTGTGAGCGTGCGCGGCGCACCGCCGTCACGCGTGGTCAGGCCGGTGCTCGCGTCGCCGTCCGCCGCGAACCACACCCGCCCGGCGGCGCGGCCGATGCCGGTGTAATAGGGCGTGCCCGGCGCGGCCGGCGCCGTGGACCAGCGCGCCCCGTCCCACATGGACGTGCCGACGGCGCCGCGGTCGTCGCCGCAAGCGGCCCACAGCTGTGTGCCGACGGCCGCGAGGGCGGTGATGCTCTTGCCGCACAATCCGCTCTGCGGCGTGTGCCACTGCCACTCGTTGCCGTCGAAGTGGTAGAGGCCGCGCAGCCATGTCCCCGCCCAAACCGAACCGTCGCGCGGGTCGGCGGCCAGCGCCGTGATCTGCTCGGTTTGCGGCCCATTGTGGGGGTTGCCGCTCGGCCCGACGGACGTGATGTGCCGCCACGCGCCGTCCGCGGGATCGAAGTAGGACAGCGCGGCGCGGTCCTCGTCCACCCGATCGCGGCCGTGCGCGAACCACACGCGGCCGCGGCTGTCCAGAAGGCTGTCGGCGGCGCCCGTGGCGCCCGGACCCTTCTTGGCGGCGCGCGAGAACTTCGTGAACGTGTCGCGCGGCACGACGACGAACCGCTCCGCGCCGGCCGACAGGTATGCGATGCCCGCGTCCGAGCCGGCCCACACCGTGCCGCGGCCGTCGATCGTGACCGTCCGCACCGCATCGCTCGGCAGGCCGTCGGCGCGGCCCCATGACCGCCAGATCGGCCCGTCGGCGCGCACGACGCCGCCCGCGGTGGCGAGCCAAGGCGTCGCGGACGACGGGTCGAACGCGATGTCGTACACCCGGTTCGCCCGCAGGCCGGGCTGCGCCGGCGCCACGAATTGGGTGAACGTCCCGGCCGCCGCGTCCCACACGACGACGCCGCCGCTCTCCGTGCCGGCCCACAGCCGCGTGCTCACGCGGGGGTCGCTCTGCAGTGCCAGGACCTCGTCGCCGGACGCGAACGTCCGCCAGGCGGACGCATCGCCGGGATGGTTGGCGGACGGCGCGACGGGCGCCGGCGCGATCTGCGCGGCGGCCGGATGGGGCGCGACGGCCCGCGCGCTCAACAGCGCGATAAGGGCGGCGCACACGGCGAGGCGGACGCGCCCGAGCTGGGGGGCTGCGCGGCGCGGACGGGCCATCGAGCGGGGGGGAAGGGAGATGGTCATACGTCCTGTGTTCGTCCGACGAGGTGGCCGGGAGGAGGCCAGATCGAGAGGCGTTGTGATGCGAATACGACGAGGGGAACGCGGCGGTCGTTACGGCGCGCAGTACATCGGCTTCGGCGAACGGCGACGGTGTCCCGCGTTCGCCGGAGCAGCGTCGAGCCCGGAATCCGTTCCTGGCGACGGTCGCCTACGGCACGCACGCCTGCACGTGGGCCAGCTTGAGCTGCTTGCCGTCGTCCGAGGCGTAGGCCCAGCCGACGTCGCCGTTCGGGTAGTTCTCGAAATCGTCCCGCGCCCCGACGGCGGCGTTCACGGTGACCGGTGCTTCGCGCGGCTCGGCGCGCGTCGTGAACACGGACAGCTTTAGCGCGTCGCCTTCGTTCCAGCCGACCAGCAGGTGGTCGCCGTAGTTCGCCAGGTGCGGCGCGACCTCGTCGACGGATGGGGTGTTCGTGAACCAGTACGGATCGCTGATCTCGTCTGCGTCGCCGTAGATCCGCACCAGGCCGACGTCGTACGACTTGCGCCCCTCCTTGGACTGGAAGTTGAGGGCGAAGCCGTCGGGGAGGTTCACGAGGCCGCCAAGCTCCGCATCGCTATGGCCGCCGCCGTCGCCGCTCGGCTCGCTGCGCAGCGTCGGGCCGTGACGGTAGATGATGCCCTTGGCCGGGAAGCCGTCCGAGAGGCATACGGGCCCGACGATGTCGAGCGCGTTCAGGTTGTTGTAGCGCAGCCGGACGTCGAGACTGTGGCTGCAGCCCCAGTCCCATTGCGGGTAGTCGCGCGCCAAGGGCTCCTTGGGCAGGACGCGCTGCCCGTCCGGATCGTACAGCCAGATCAGGTCGCCCTGGTGGACGCCGTTCGCGCCCCAGTTCTGGACGTGGCCGACGTAGGCCACGAAGACCTGGCCCGTCCAGCGCAGCCGGCTCTCGTGGGTCCAGCTCGGGCGGATCCACTTGCCGCCGGACGGACTGTTCTCGCCCTTCTGACCGACGATGACGGTCTTCCACGGGATCGTGCCGTCGTTTTTGAAGCGCACGAGCAGCATCTGCTCGTTCTGCACCACCAGCGCGGCACCGCCATCATCGCCGACGGCCACCAGGCCGTGGACGCTGTCGCCCTGCACCTTGACGTCATTGCTCTCTTTGCGCCCGAGCAACGTGACGCGTGAGAAGTGGACTTGGCCGTCCGTGTCGGGCCAGGCGACCCACGTCCGGCCGTTGTCGATCGGGGCGGCGAGGATCGGCATGCTCGTGAAGTACGTCGGCTTGCGCTGGACCTCGAAGTCGCCGATGTCGATAGCGTGGGTGCTGACGCGGCTCGGCAAGGGAACGCTGCACTCGCCCGGCTTGCCCGGGATCGTCGTCGGGGTCGGGATCGCGGTCGCTGCGGGCGTGTTGCTCGGCTCGGGCGTCGCGGTGGGCGGCGCCGCGGTCGGCGCCATCGGGAACTCGGACACGGGCGCGTCGTTGATGACGGCCGCGAGGTAGACATGGTGCAGCGTCGGCGGGACGAAAATTTGGGCCGGCGCGGCGGCGCGGACCGGACCGGTCGGTGCGGAGCCGCCGGTGAGCGCGCTGGCCAACGCGCTGGCGAGCGCGCCGATTGCCGCGATGCGGACGACCCTTGTGCTGCGCGGGCCGACTGTGCTGCGCGGGCCGAC
>JBDTSC010000270.1:0-5441 GCA_039931375.1 Ardenticatenales bacterium | reverse complement strand
CGCCTACGCCGAGCACTACCACGCCCTGCTGTCGCGCTGGCACGGCCACGGCTATGCCGACCGCAACGTCTGGCAGGACCCGAAGGTCGGGATCATCCCGGCCAACGAGCAGAACATCGAACGAGCGCTGGGCACCGGCGCCGCCTGCTCGTGGTGGCACGCTCCGGGCACCTACCGCGACTTGCACGTCACCGACGCACTCGCGAAAAGCCTCATAGCCGGCGGCATGAAGTTCGCGGAGGCAGCCGAGGCTGTCCTCGCGCGGGAGCAGACCCAGGCCGACAAGGAGGCCTGGTCCGTCGCCGAGTACAAGAAGATCGCGGCGTGGAACGTCGCGTTCTGGGACCGCATCGACGAGCTCGAGCCGAACCGCAAGGCGCTCGCCGTGTGGAGCGCGTTCGCCCAGGGGCACGACTGCCGCGCCGACGCGCCGGAGTCGGAGTACCAGATCCCCGAGGTTGCCGCCGCGATCCGGCGGTGCGACGTGTTCAACCACCACCCCTATTGCCACTGGAACGACGGCGCGAAGGACGGCCCCGGCGAGGCGGACCAGTACTGGGGGCTGCTTCGCGGTCACCGGCCGAAGGGCTGGCGCGACACCCACCAGCCCGGCCGCCCTGCGGATCCCGGCGGCGCGCTCGCGATCTTCGCCGGCATGCCATTCGTCGCCGGCGAGTGCGGAACCTTCAAGCACTCCGACCCCGCGTTCGCCGTCGCCAACGAGGCCGCGATCGAGGCGCTGTGGCGAGCCGACGCCGCGACCGGCCGAGGCCTCGGGTCGGCCGTCTACATCTGGCACGGCCACGACGACCACCGCGCCAACGTGATCATGCACTCGCCCCCGTTCCGTGACGCGCTGCGCGACTCGCCCCTCATTGCCACCGATGTCGCATGGCCGACCGCACGGCCGGGACATGGGTTCGGTGGCGCGGCGACGCCGACACCCGTCCCCGCTCCGTCCACCACGCCCGTTCCCCCGCCCGTCACCGCCCCCGGCGTCGAGCCGCGGATCGTCGTGCTCAAAGGCAAGGGCTGGACGGACATCGCCCGCCGCGCCCTCGGCCGCGAGCCGACCGCCGCCGAGGTCAAGCGGCTGCAGGCGGCCAACCCCGATGTCGGCGCGCTGACGGCTGGTCAGCACGTCCTCTCGCCCTGGCACAAGGTGGTGCGATCGTGACCCCACAGGACGCTCGATTCCTCGACCTCCTCGCCAAGCGCCGGCCCGGCATGGTCACCGACGTGCGCGCGATCCTTGGCGCACGCTATGGCCGGTCCGTCCGGCTCGCCCGCCCGCGGGGGAGCGTGTCGTCGATCTTCTCGTTCCACCACAGCGCGACGCCCGAACGGGTCGGCGTCGAGGGCGCGCTCGCCTCGACGTGGGACTACCACATCCGCGTCGAGGAATGGTTCACCGGCGGCTACGCCAACGTCGTCACCCAAGACGGCCACATCTACGTCTGCGCGCTGCCGTTCTCGGAGATGACCTACAACGCCGGCGCGCGCTGGAACCCGATCACGACCGCGACGTGCGCGGTCGGCTACTTCCACGCGCCCAACAACAACGTGCCGACCGCCGAGCTGCTGCAGTCGCTCTACGCGATCGGGATCAGCCTCGACGACGCGAGCGGTGTCGCCGGCGGCCGGCCGTGGCGACCGCACCGGGCGCTCAAGCAGACCGCCTGCCCTGGCGACATCCTCACGCCGCACATCTGGCGGATGACGGGCGTCGACTTCGCCGCGGCCGAGAAGCGACCGGAGGTCTACACGGCCTGACAACGTGACCACCGCGCCACCTTCGGCGCGCTGACGATACCCGCCGGCGACGGCCGCGCGGGCTTGACCTCCAGGAGGATTCGCATGGATCAGATCGTCCACCTCATCCAGACCGTCGCGACCTTGCTCGCGATGACCCTGCCCGTGATCGGTGTTACCGGCGGGCTGCAGCAGTTCTTCGGCGAGGCGCCCGACATCCCGCTCGGGCCGTTCACGATCAAGGGCGGGCAGTGGCTGTCGGCCTTGATCGCGATCGCATTCGACGTGATCGCCCACGTCGCCGGCTGGCTCCCGGCCCTCGGCACCTACGGCTCCGTCCAGGCGGCGAGCGCTGCCGAGTGGGCGATCCTCGTCGCGTTGACGAGCGTCGTCTACGGGATCGGCGGGATGAAGCAGACGCCGGGGCCAGAGCCGCTGCCCGCGGGACCGACCGGTCCGACCGGTAAGGCGTGGCAAGGGTAGACGCCGCACGCTCCCGAGGATGGGACGCGCGCCCCTCGGCTGGCTACGGCTGGCCGGGGGGCGTTAGCGTTCCGAGGGCGGCGCCCTGAGCGAGGGTGATCAGAACTCGATCGGCCGGCGGAACCTCGACGTCGACGAGTCGGCGATGCGCCGAAAGTGGGCCGCACCGCCCCTGAACGTGATCTCGTAGCCGTCCCTGGCGATCGACACGCCCTCGTAGTCGCCGGCCCGCAGGATCGCGAGCGCCTTCTGCAGTAGGGCGGTGGGGATGCCGCGGGCGGGGGAAAGTTCGGGCATGGCGATCGCCTGCCGCAGAGCCCCCTCATCCAAGCCTAGCGTGCCGCCCTTCGGCCCGGTCCGCCGCTCGACCGCCTTCCATGCCTCCGCATCCGCCCGCCGGATGACCCACGACCGCCCCCCGATCCGCCGCGCCTTCAGCTCGCCGTCGCCGATCACGCGCCGAACATGGGCGTCGCTGACCCCCATGACCTCGGCGGCTTCGGCCGTACTGAGCAGGTCGTCCGGTCCGCCCGTCAAGCTGTCGCCCGCCATGATCACCGCCCCTGTCGTTTGCCGGTTGTCGTCCATCGAGTATACCCTCACGTCGATTGCGATCCTGTCGGGTCGCGGTTGTCTGCGGACGAGGGGCGGCTTCCGAGCTCGCCCCTCGCTTCGCGTCTGGTGGTCAATCCTTGTACGGGTCGAACTCGCCCGCCCCGGCCATCGCGACGCCGATCGGCGTCAACGTGTGCAGTATGCGGACGCTGTCGGCATGGGCGGCGAGCACGTCGGGCAGTCGCCGGTAGCAGTGCGGCGACTCGTCAAGGCCCGCACCCCGAAGCGTGACACCCTCGCGAAAGAGCCACTCGGCCATCATGCCTTCGCTGACCGCGCCGCGGCTGACCTGGTGTCGCTTCTCGCCCCACCCCTTGTACTTCCCAGCCGCCGCCGTCCGGCTCATCACACGGCCGGCACCGTGGACCGTCGATGCGAAGGTCGGCGCCGCGTCCGCCGAATCGACGCCTTCCAGGATGACGCTGATATCGCCCATCGACCCCCCGACGAACCCGCGCTGGCCGGGGAACGCAGGCGTCGCGCCCTTGCGGACAACCCACACGTCGCGGCCGCCGTGCGACTCGCGCCACGCGAAGTTGTGGTGGTTGTGGACCTCGTCGAGGATCGGCGCGCCGAGCAGGTCGGCCACGCGCTGGCACACCCAGTCGCGGCCAGCGTAGGCATAGGCGCCGGCGAGCGTCATGGCTGCGATGTACTCGCGCCCGAGGTCGCTGTCCTGGTGCAGGAGCACGGGATCGACGTGGATGCCGTCGCGCCCGCCGCCGGCCTTGATGTAGTGCGTCGCCAGCTTGTGCCCGAGGCCACGGCTGCCGAAGTGGACGCCGACCCACGTCCGATCCTGCTCGTCGGCGAACAGGTCGACGTAGTGGTTACCGCTGCCGATGGTCCCGAGCTGTGCACGGGCGGTTTCGAGCAACGGCGCGGCGCTGTCCAGGCGCCACGCGTCGTCCTCGAACAGCGGGTCGTCGGGCGCGTCGGCGTTCTTCCGGCCGACGCCGAAGGACAGCGCGGACCACACGGCGTCCATGATCGCCCCGATGCTCTCCCGCACTTCGACGGCCGGCATGTCCAGCCGCACGGCCTTGTTGCCGCACGCGATGTCGTACCCGACGCCCGACGGGCTCACGTGTTCGCCGTAGGCGATGACGCCGCCGACGGGCACCGCGTAGCCGAGGTGGTGGTCGGCCATCAGGGCACAGCCGACGACGTCGTCGTGCTCGGCGCAGCGCTTCATCTGGTCCAGGGCTTCCGGCTGGAGATCGCCGTAGACGGGGATGCCGTCGAATAACTTCATGGTCCTCTGTCCTCTCGGGTATGGGGGAGGGGGCCGAGCCGGTCGCCCGGCCCCCGTCGGTCCTACCAACCGCGCGCGGCGCAGGGCTCGTAGTCGGCGTGCCCAGCGGCGCGCACACGGGCGGCCCGGCGCATCATCCGCCAGTCGCGGCCGTCCCGCACCGGCACTACCGGCGCCGTCGCCTGGGCCGCCACGCCCTTGGCCTGCGCCAGCCACGTCGGCATCCACAGGCCCTCAGCGGTCCAGCGGACCTGGCTGGCGGGGAGCCACACCTCGCGGCCCGCGACACAGACCAGGAGGGCGCGCTCGGTGCGGCGGATGAGGTCGAAGCCGTTCGTCGGAAGGGTCATGATCATGTGCTCCTGTTGGGTTGCCCTTGCGGGCGGCGGTTGCGTTTGTCTTGATGACAAGTATACACGATATCGCGCGCAATGCAATAGGGCAGGACACGAATACGGGGCGAGTTATCCACAGGTTGCAGACCAACCGTCCGCGCGCGCGTGGATATATTGCCTCTTGACATGGGCGCGATATCGTGTATAATGATCCACAGACGACCGCAACCGGCCCCGACGACGGGCCACCCGACAGGAGCAACGATCATGGGATACACGCACTACGCCAGCCGCAACGTCGACTTCACCGAAGAGCAGTGGACCGCCCTACGGGGCGCCGCGCTCGCAATCGTCGCCGCCTGCGAGGATCGCGGCATCGGGATCGCCGGCCCGCACGGCGACGGCGCGCCGATCACGTCGCCGCTCGAGATCGCGTTCAACGGGAGCGCCGCCGTCGGGGGCGAGTACGAATCGTTCAGCCTCGGGCGCTGGGCCACGGGGCACATGTTCTGCAAGACCGGCTACACCACCATCCGCCCGTACGATCTCGCCGTGACGGCCGTGTTGCTGGCCGCCCGCACGATCGCCCCCGACGCGATCGAGGTGTCGAGCGACGGCGACATGGCCGGCGACGACTGGGCCGGCGCGCGCGAGCTCGTGGCGGCGCTCGGGATCGTCCGCGTCGGGCCGATCGCCCCGCGGCGCCCGTCGCACTGGGGCCGCCTGTGCAACACGGCGCGCGAGCTGGCCCCGCGGATCGTTCAGCTGAGCCGCACATCGTGGGCAGTCCCGTCGGGCGCCAACCCGATGCACGGCTACGTCGTGACCGGCCCGGCCGCGGAACCGGCGCACGGTCTGGACGTCGACGGCTACACGTGCACGTGCAATTGGGCGAAGCCGCAGGGGCCGGACGGGCGCACGGGCGTCGGGTGCAAGCACGCGCTCGCCGTGATCGAACGCCGGCTGGACTACCGCGTCCGGGTCGGCCGCGCGGCGTAGGG
>JBDTSC010000269.1:0-5443 GCA_039931375.1 Ardenticatenales bacterium | reverse complement strand
GGCGCGGCATCCGGATGAGATCGCGGAGATCGTGGGGAAGAGGTTGGGGCGGTAGATTCAGGTCAACGGCTGAGGTCGATGCGCGAATTCAACGGCTGAAGCCGTCGCTGGAGGTGGACCTTCGGTCCACCGCGCGCCTGCCTTCGCAGGCGCCAAACCAACGACGGCAATCGACGTCACAACAACGCCCGCCCCCCGGGATTGCCGAGCTCCAGCTCGGCCCATACGATCCCACCCTGCGGTATCGCCGTCTGACGCCTACCATTCATCGCACGACCGTCGACTCGCCGACCGAGACCGCCAACGCCCATGACTCCTCGTCCCGCGCCCTCCCCCCTCGCCGCCGCCCGCGCCGTCCTCGCCGAGCGCGGCGTGCCCGGCTGGCTCGTCGGCGGCGTCGTCCGTGACGCGCTTCTCGGCCGGCGCTCGGTCGATGTCGACATCGCCGTGCCCAGCGGCGCCGTCGACATCGGCCGCGCGATCGCCCATTCGTCGGGCGGCGCATACGTGCCGCTCGCGCCGGAGCGCGGGATCGTGCGCGTCGTTTGGTCGGGGCGCCGTACGCGGCGGAGCGACGCGGGCGTGGGCGGTGGCACCGGCGATTTCCGTGACACCGGCGACAGCGGCCGTGACGATATCGCAGACGGCGTCGACAAGGCCCACGACTCCGTGCTCGACCTGACCGACTTCGTCGGCGGCAGCCTGGAATCCGACCTTGCGGCTCGCGACTTCACGATCAATGCCCTAGCCGTCCCGCTCGACGTCGCGGCGGACGTCGGTCCGGCTGGTCTTCGCAATCGCGACATCGACGTCATCGATCTCGTCGGCGGCCGCGCCGACCTCGACTCGCGCGTCGTGCGCATGGTCAGCCCGGCCGGCTTCGACGCCGATCCCCTGCGCCTCCTGCGCGGCCCCCGTATCGCCGCCGAACTCGGCTTCACGCTGGACGATGCGACCGCCGCCGCGATCATCGCCCGCGCGCCCACGCTCGCCCGACCCGCGCGCGAGCGCGTGCGAGACGAGCTGTTGCGGATGCTGGCCGTCGACGACGCGGCGCACTGGATCGCACGGCTCGAGGGGCTCGGGCTGCTCGCGGTCGTGCTGCCGGACCTAACCGCATGCCGAGGCGTCGGCGGCGCCGACGCCGACGTCCTCGACCACTCGCTGGCCGTGCTCGACGCCGCCGCTCGGCTCACCCGCCGCGCGACCGGCGATCGCGCCGCCACGACCACTTCAGCGTTCGACGACCTCGTCGACGCGCGCCGCGATGCGTTGCGGCGACACTGGGGCGCACGCATCGGCGGCCGCCCGCTCGCGATCTGGTTCCGCCTCGCCGCGCTGCTCCACGACATCGGCAAGCCCGCCTGCGCCGAGTGGAGCACTGAGCGCGGCCGCTGGCGCTTTCCGCGCCACGATATCGTCGGGGCCGAACGGGCTCTCGACGCCGCGAGCGGCCTCCGCCTCGGCGCCGACGAAGCGCGTTACGTCGTAGCTATCGTCCGCCATCATCTGCGATTGCTGGATTATCCTGACGGCACGCCGCTCTCGCGCCGCGACATCTACCACTATTTCCAAGACGTCGGTGATGCCGGCGCCGACGTCGCCCTGCTGACAGCCGCCGAGGTCGCCGCCAAGCACCTCGCCGGATCGAGCCGCGGCAAACCGGCTGGCGCCGAGGCCACGATCGACGCGCTCCTCGGTGCCTGGTTCGACGCGCCCGAGGTCGCCGTCGCGCCGCAGATGCTGCTCACGGGCGACGACGTGATGGCCGAGTTCGGCCTGCCACCCGGTCCGCTCATCGGCACGCTGCTCGCTGGGCTCCGTGAGGCGCAGGCGGTCGGGGACGTCGCGACGGTGGCCGAGGCACGTGCATGGCTCGCGCCGCGCGCCGTCAAGCGATGATCACCCGCCGCCGCGCCACGACCACCAACATCATCCCGCGTTGCAACCGCCGAACCCAGTGGTCCACGCGCAGCGGCGCTGGCATCACGCGCGTGGCGACACGGTAGGCCGGGCCGTCGCCGAACGCCGCGAACGGATGCTTCCCGCCGCGTCGCCGTACCAATCGGTCGTACGTGCGCATCACGATCCGCTGGAACGGGAACCCCTCGGTGCCGACCTCGAGGATGTCGAAGTCCCACAACAGCGCCCGCAGCTCGTCGGCCGTGAACCGCGTCACGTGGCCCGCGTACGTCTCCATCGCCGTCCACAAGTGCCGGTCGTGCGGCGTCGTCAGGATGAACACCCCGCCCGGCCGCAGCACCCGCCGCGCGTACTCGACCACGCGCTCGGGCGCCGCGACGTGTTCGATCACCTCCGAGCAGACAGCCAGCCCGAAGCGGTCGATCCACTCCGACGGCGGATCGCTCGTCGCGTCGCCAACCACGAACGTCGTTCGCTCCGCCAGCCCATCGCCCGCGGCCGTCGACGCCGCCAGCTCGACGGCGCGCGCGGCCGGATCGACGCCGAACACGCGATAGCCCGCTCGCGCCAGCGCCAACGACGTCCGCCCGACGCCGCAGCCGATGTCGATGACCGCACCCGCGAAACCTTCCGCCGTCGCCATAGCCGTAGCCGTAGCCGTAGCCGTAGCCGTAGCCATGGAAGTGATAGAGGCACCGTCCTGCGTCGACGCGGCCGGTGACGTCGAATCGCTCGTCGTTCCCGCGGACGTCGCCGGCGGCGCATACCGCCGCGCGGCCGCGACGATGGTCCGCGTCAGGTGCCGCAGCAACGGGTCGCGGTGTTGGCTGCTCAGCAGCTTCTCGGACGGGGCGTCGTAGACCTCCATGTGCCCCGTCGCATCCGTCATGCGCGCACCGCCCGCTCTGCGTGCGCCGCCGCTGTCGACACGGGCGATCGGCCCGGCGCGTCGTCGACCGCCGTACCGTCGACGGACCGCACACGACAGAGCTCCACGAACCACCGATGCAGCCGGTCGTCCCCCGTCAGCTCGGGATGAAACGCTGTCGCCAGCAGCCGTCCCTGCCGCACCGCGACGATCCGCCCGTCGTCCAGCGCGGCCAGCACCTGAACGCCCGCACCGGCCGACGTGATCGCGGGGGCGCGGATGAACACGGCGCGAAACGGGCCACCCGGCAGGCTGGCGATGTCGAGGTCGGTCTCGAACGAGTTCACCTGCGGCCCAAAGGCGTTTCGCTCGACCGCGACGTCCAGTCCGCCGACCAGCGGCTGGGCGTGCCCGGCATCGCGCGCGAGCAAGATCATGCCGGCGCACGTGCCCCACACCGCGCCGCCATGCTCGACATAACGACGCAACACGTCGATCACGCCGTCCTCACGGGCGATCATCCCGATCGCCGTCGACTCACCGCCCGGCAGGATGATGCCGTCCAACGCTTCGAGGTCCGCCGGCCGGCGCACGGCGATGGCGATGGCGCCCGAGCGGGTGAGCGCCGCCATGTGCTCGGCGACATCGCCCTGGATGGCGAGCACGCCAACGCGCGGCCGGCCGTCGCCGTTGTCCTCGTGGCCCGCGCCGACTGCGACCGACATCGCCCCGTCGGCCACGGCCGCCGGCCGCACCGCGACCCCCGTCGGCATCACCACCCGCGGCTCGCCAGCCGATCCGGCGCCGCGATGTCCGACACCTGTCGGCCCCGCATCGGCGCGCCGAGATCACGGCTGACATCCACCAGCACGGCCGCGTCGCTGAAGTGCGCCGTCGCCCGGACGATCGCCGCGGCGGCGCGCGCGGGCTGCTCGCTCTTGAAGATGCCCGAGCCCACGAAGACGCCGTCGACGCCCAGCTGCATCATGAGCGCCGCGTCCGCCGGCGTCGCGATCCCGCCGGCGGCGAAGTTCACCACCGGCAGCCGGCCCGACTCGGCCACGGCGCGCAAGAGGTCCAGCGGCGCGCCGAGGTCCTTTGCCGTCGCCACGAGCTGCTCGGCGCCCAGCGTCCCGATGCGTCGCACCTCGCCCAACACGGATCGCGCATGGCGCACCGCCTCGACGATGTCGCCGGTGCCGGCCTCGCCCTTGGTGCGGATCATCGCCGCGCCCTCGGCCACCCGTCGCAGCGCCTCGCCCAAATTGCGGCAGCCGCAGACAAAAGGCACCGTGAACGCGTGCTTGTCGATGTGATACGCCTCGTCCGCGGGGGTGAGCACCTCGCTCTCGTCGATGTAGTCCACGCCCAACTGCTGGAGCATCTGCGCCTCGACGAAGTGGCCGATGCGCGCCTTGGCCATCACCGGGATCGTCACCGCCTTGATGATCTCCTCGACCTTCTCGACCGCGGACATCCGGGCCACGCCGCCCTCGGCGCGGATGTCCGCCGGCACGCGCTCGAGCGCCATGACGGCCACCGCGCCGGCGTCCTCGGCGATCCGCGCCTGGTCGGCCGTCGTGACGTCCATGATCACGCCGCCCTTCAGCATCTGCGCCATTCCGGACTTCACGCGCCACGTACCGGTATCTCTCTCCACGACTCCGCCTCCATCACCGTATCGCGTCGGGCCGATCGGCCGGCGCGCTTCCCGCTGTCCTGCACTCTGCGCGCAAGTGTGCCACGGCGGACGGCCGCGTCCCAAGCGAAGGGGGAATCGGGCCGCTCGACCGATGAAAATAAGGTCGACGCGCACCGGTCCCGGTCGCCGAGGGCTTGACCCCCGCGTCCGCCGCTACGTATAATCGCCCGCCGTTGTTCTGCCGGGCCGCTGCGGCTCCGGACCCTCTCACCTATGGTGGACCGTCGCCGGCCAGCCCCTCGCTGCGACCGCGCACGCCTGCCTCCATTGAACCGCCCGCACCGAGGTGCTGTCATGCGCGAACGCACGTTGATCTGGTCGCTGGTGATCGCGATGCTGGCCACTGTGGCCGTCGTAGCGAACATGGACCTTGTGTCCAAGGGCTACAAGCATCCGCCGGTGCTGCTGCGCTTCCTCCAGCCGCATCTTGAAGCCAGCAAGCGCAGCCTTCGCCTTCGCGAGGGCCTCGACCTCAAGGGCGGGCTGCAGGTCCTCCTACAGGCGGAGCAGCAGCCGGGCAAGGAAGTGACGGCCGATGTCCTGGACCGCGCCAAGTCGATCATCGACAACCGCGTGAACGGGCTGGGCGTCACGGAACCCGTCGTGCAGACGCAGGGCAACGACAAGATCGTCGTCGAGCTGCCGGGCGTGACGGATCCCGATCAGGCCGTCGAGGCGATCGGCAAGACCGCCCTTCTCGAGTTCATCTACAGCGCGGACGAGGCGCTTGGCCCGGAGACCGAGGTCAAGACCACGAACCCGCTGACGATCGATCAGCTGCCCGAGAGCTACCAGAAGCCGTACCTCGGCAATCCCGCCAACCCGGCCCGCGACTTTCCCGCCGACTGGAAGGTGCCCGCTGGCGTCGACGAGACGCTGAAGCCCGGCTTCAACCCGACGCAGCCGCCCGCGACCCCGACGGTCGCCGCCGCGACGGGCGCCGTCACCTC
>JBDTSC010000268.1:0-5445 GCA_039931375.1 Ardenticatenales bacterium | reverse complement strand
CGATCTACCTGGCGGGCAACAACGGCCGCGAGGCGCTGCTCAGCTACCTGCAGGCGCTGACGATCGGCCTGTGGGGGCCGACGCCGTGGGCGCTGCGCGCGGCGTCGGCGTTCGCCGGCACGGTGGCGGTCGGCGTCGCGTACGGGCTGGCGCGCGCGCTGCCGACGCGCCGGCCGCGGCTCCTTGCGATGGCGACGGCGGCGCTCATGGCCGTGTCCGTCTGGCCGCTGCACTTCAGCCGGATCGGCATCCGCGGCATCCTGATGCCGTTGTTCGGCGGCGCCTTCAGCTGGGCGTTGTGGCGCGCCGAGGAAGCGGCGACGGTCGATGGCGGGAGCGAGGGGACGGGCGGGCGCTCTCCGTCGCTGCCGCCGACGGCCTCGCTGCGCCGCCACGCCCTCGCCGGCGCACTCCTCGGCGCCGCGTTGTACGCGCACCCGGCGGCCCGCGTGATGCCGCTCGTGCCGGTGCTGCTCATCGGTGCGCGGGCATTCGGCGCGTGGCGGCGGGACGATCGGGCGGCGGCGCGGCGGGCGGTGGTCGGCCTGGTCGTGCTGGCGGCGGCGGCCGTTGCGGTGGCGGCGCCGCTCATCGCCTACGCGCTCGCCCACCGCGACGCGTTCTTCGGGCACAGCATCCGGGTGTCGATTCTGGCTGCGGACAACCGCTCGGGCGGGCTGCCGCGGCGGATCGGACTAAACGCGTGGCGCACGCTGCGCGCGTTCTTCTGGGACGGCAGCGATTCGTGGTACCACAACGTCAAGGGCCGGCCCGTTTTCGATGCGGTCACGGCGGCGATGGCGTGCATCGGCGTGTGGTCGCTGGCGCGGACGCGGGTGGCGGCGTCGACGAGGAGGGGCGAGCCGGGCCTCGGCGCGTTCGCCGCCATCTCCTTGATCGTCCTGGCTCTGCCCGCCGTCCTGACCGGCGGTGCGCCGAACTTTTCTCGCAGCGTGGGCCTGATGCCGATCGCGTTCCTGGTACCGGCGATCGGCTACGCCGTGGTGGCGGAAGCGCTCGCGCGGTTCGCCCACCGTCGCTGGGCGGTTGGAGCAACAGATGGCGCGTCGGCCGTCGAAGCGGACGACACTCGGACCGACGGTCGGACCGACGATGGCCGCACGTCCGCCTTCGCGACGTTCGCCCTCGTCGTCCTGCTCGTGCCGGCCGGCGTGTCGACACTGCGGGCGTACTTCGGGCGCTACGCGGCCTCCCCCGCGGCGGCGGAGGCGTTCGGCGCGGCGACGCGGGCCAAGGCGGAGTCGCTGCGCGCGCTGGCGCTGGCCGGGGATGGCCGCGTGCTGGCGCCGGCGTACGTGGCGGAGCGGGCGGTGTACCGGTTTCTGCTCGACGACGTGGACGTGGCGCCGATCGACGCGTCCGCCGGCCTGGTCGTGCCCGCCGCCGGTCCCGCCTGGCTCGTGTTCGACGCCGACACGGACGGCGATGCCGCCGAAGCCATGCTGGAGCGCTGGCCAACGTTGCAGTTGACCGAACAGCGTGCGGCGCGCGGCTGGCGCACGTTTCGCGTGGATCATGCGCCGGACGAACTCGGCAACACCGTCCCCGTCGGGGCCGTCTTCGCCACCGTCACGCTGGAGGCGGCGGCCGGGGGCCAGAGCTGCGATGCGCTGCCGCCCGAGGCCGACCTGCTCTGCAGCTCCGACGCGCACAGCATCGACCTCGCGCTTCGCTGGCACGTCGACGCGACGACCGATCGGGACTGGACCGCCTTCGCCCACCTCGTCGAGGTCGGCGACGTTGATGACAACGTCGACGTCGACCGTGGCGCGGCCGCAAACGGCGACGGCCGAACGGTCGCTCAGCACGACGGCGTGCCGCTGGCCGGGTCGCTGCCGACGTCGCGTTGGCGGGCGGGGGACACCGTCATCGACCGCTTCGTGCTGCGCATCCCCGATGGCGTGCCGGCCGGCCGCTACCGCTTGCGCGTCGGGTGGTACGACGCGGTGACGGGCGAGCGGATGGCGTTGCGGGGCGGCGCGGACGGGGCGGCGGACGTGGCCGCCGTCGAGGTGCGCTGAGCGTTCGAGCGGCGCGGGGCGGCTGGGCGGTCGGGGAGCGCGTGGCCACCTGGCCATTGCGACCAGATCGGAACGGCCGCACAATCAGCCTGCGACCGGCGCCGGTTAGCATGATCCGGCGCGTTTGACGACAGTGACAGGAGAACGAAGTGAACGAAGACACCCTGAGCCGACGAACCTTCATCCACCGGGTCGGCGTCTGGACCGCCCTGGCGGCATCGTCCGGCATGATCCTGCAGGCCTGCGGCGGCAGCGGCGACTCCGACGACAAGAAGTCCGCCGCCGCCCTCAAGTGCGACGACCTCTCGAAGCTCACGGATGCCGAGAAGGCGCAGCGCACGGCCCTGGGCTACGTCGAGAAGTCCGTGCAGGAGGGCAAGAGCTGCACGACCTGCCAGCAGCACGTCGTCCCGGCCAACGAGGCGGACTGCGGCACGTGCAAGGTTGTGCCGGGGCAGATCAACCCGAATGGGTACTGCAACGTTTGGGTGCAGAAGACGGCGTAAGGGGGGCTTGCGCCCTGCTCGCGCCTTGGGGGTGCCCTCACCCTGCTCTCGCCCTGAACGGGCGTGAGCTGTCCCTCTCCCACGTCGTGGGAGGGGGACTTGTTGTTGGGGGCTGATGCGCGGCCCATGGGGTGGGTCGGACAAGTTGGGGCCGTGTTGGGGCCATGGGGTGACCGGGGTTTCGCGGGAAGTTGGGCGTGGAACTCGGTGTGCTGAGGGGTGTTCGTCGCCACCGCCGTTAGAATGGACGGCATGTCGTTGTTCCGACGGTCTGTGCGTGCCCGTCTCTGGCTCGCCGTCGCCACGTTGGTGGCGACGGGGTTGCGCGCGTGCGACCTGGCCGGGCAGAGCTTGTGGAGCGACGAGGACATCACGCTCGATCGCGCCCGCGCCGCCCTGGGGGCGATGCTGGCCGGCCTGCCCGGCGAGCACGCGCCGCTGTACTTCGCGCTCATGCGCGCCTGGACGCGCCTTGCGGGCGACGGCGATTTCGCGCTGCGCTTTCCGTCCCTTCTCGCCGGCGTCGTCACCGTCCCCCTTGGCTACGCCGTCGCCCGCCGCCTGACGGACCGCCCGACGGCTCTCGCGACGGCCGTGCTCCTGGCGGCTTCGCCATTCCTGGTCAGCTACGGCCAGGAGGCGCGGATGTACGCCCTGGTCGGCGCGCTCACCCTGGGCACCTTGCTGACCGCGCTGGCCGCCGACGAGCGGTCCCGCGCGGGCCGGCCCGCCGTCACGTTGTGGCTGACGTGCGGAGCGCTGGCCGCGGCCACGGTGTACACGCACTACTACGGCGTGCTGCTCGTGGCGACGTTGGTGGTTTGGGGGGGTGCGGATGTGGTGCGGGGGCTGCGGGGGGCTGAAGCCCGCGGCTGGCTCATCGCCGGCCTCACCGCCGCCGCGCTCTTCGCGCCGTGGCTCCCCCGCGCCCTGCGCGTCGCCGACCACCCCGGCTGGCGCGAGGAGCTGCCGCTGTGGCGCGTGCCCGACACGCTGGCCGTGGCGTGGAGCGCGCAGACGGGCGTGACGGCGGGGCGGGCGCCGGGCGGCTGGGCGATCGGCGCGACGGCGCTGGCGGTGGCGCTGCTAGCGATCGGCGTGGCGGCGTGGTGGGCGCGGGCGCGGCGGGGCGATGTCGGTGCGCGGCGGGCGTTGGGGTGGCTGGGGGCGATGACGGTCGTGGCGGCGATCGTCCTGCTCCGCAAGCCGGACTACCACCCGCGGTACTTCTATCCGCTGCTCGGCGCGTGGTTCATGGCCATCGCGGCCGGTGCGAGCGAGATCGCGCGGCGGGTCCGCGGCGTCGGCGGCGGCGCGTTCGGATGGCTGCCGTTGGCGGCGCTGGTCGCGTTGTGGGCGCCGCCGATGGCGGGTTACTACACGGATCCCGCGCAGCGCAAGACGGACTATCGCCGTCTCGTCGCCGCCGTGCTGGACGCCGCGCCGGCCGCTTCGTCGCGCTTGTTCCTGGACGGCCCGTCGCTCGGGATCGCCGAGCGGTACGTGCCGGCGGGGGCGGATCTGAAGATCGAAAACCTGTTGAGCGAGAAGAACACGGCGCTGCGGCGGACGGACGTGTCCACGTTCGAGGCGCGCCTCGACGACTTGGCTCACCGCCGGGCCAACCTGTGGTTGGCGACGGATGGGGCGGCGGAGCACGTGGCGGACGCATGGCTGGCAAGGATTGGGTTCCCGGTTGCGACGGTCGGGATCGGCGATATCACGCTTGAACGCTGGTCCGTGGCGGCCGGTCGGCTCTCGATGTCGGGGATGGCCGGTCCTGACTCCCGGCCTGGCGCGATCCCGCTCGACATCGGCGACACCAGCCTACCGTGGCGGCTCGGCATGCCCCCGCCGAACGGGGCCCTTCGCCCGGATGGTCTCGACGGCGAGCCCAGCGCGATCGTCGTCTTTCGATCGCCTAGCGTCTCGTCGAACGTGGTCCGCGCGGGCGGCGTTCTGACCATGACCCTGCTCTGGCTTCCTTCGCAGATTGAACCCGCTTGGTCCGATGCCCCGCCAGCTCGCCGCCCGCACAACGTCTCAGTCCGCCTTCTCGCCCCCGACGGTACGATCGTCGCCCACGCCGATCGCGCACCCGCCGCGGGCGCCGTCCCGACAACGGCATGGACGCCCGGTGATTCGATCGTCGACCGCCATGGGCTGCTCGTTCCGGCTGCCACGCCCCCAGGGATCTACCACCTCGCCCTCATCCTCTACGACGCCGAGACGCTCGCGCCCGCCTACACGTGGTCCCGCGTCGCCGACATCGCCGTCGAGCCCGCGCCGTGAGCCGCATCGCGCCCGCAGGCGACGTGGTAGGTGTGCGCGGCGCGGACGACGACGCCCCCGCCCCGCGCCCACTCGATCGCTGGACCCGCCTCGACACCGCCATCGTCCTCGCCCTCGCCGCCGTCGCCTTCGGCTACTTCTGGCCGCTGTTCGCCCCCGGCGCGCTGCACCGCTGGTTCGTGGACGGCGACTTCATCGACCAGTTCTATGCCTTCGCCCGCTTCGAGGCGGCCGAGCTGGCGCACGGGCGGCTGCCGCTGTGGAACCCATATGCCTATGGCGGCGGCCCGTTCTGGGCGGACGTCCAGGCCGCCGTGGCCTACCCGCCCGGCCTCGCCGCCGTCGGCGCGTCGCTGGCGCTCAGCGGCGGGTTCACCGTCGCCGCGCTCCAGCTCGAGGCCGTGGCGCACGTCGCGCTGGCCACCGTGTTCACGTACGTCTTCGCCCGCCGCGTGACCGGCTCGCGCGCCGGGGCGGCGATGGCGGCGGTGGCGTTCGGGCTCGGGGGGTACTTGACGGGGTATCCGCCGCTGCAGCTGGCGGTGCTGGAGAGCAATGCGTGGCTGCCGATGGCGTTGTGGGGGGTGGAGCGGATTGTGGGGCGG
>JBDTSC010000267.1:0-5496 GCA_039931375.1 Ardenticatenales bacterium | reverse complement strand
CGACCGCTACCGCAGCGGCTTCGATGACCGCGACCGCGTCGGGCACGGCCGCATCAGGAACCGCATCGCCGACCGCGACCCGGTCGGCCACGGCCACCGGACAGCCCGCCGGCACCGCGTCGCCGACGGCGACGGCGACGATCGAGCCGGCGTCGACGGCGGGGACAGCAGACACGGCGACCCCAACGCCCACCGGCTCCCCGGCCGCAACCGCCACGGCCCTGATCCCGTCGACGGCCGTCACGATCCGCGCCCTCGCGCTGGCGTACGATCCGGACCACGTCGCGGTGCCGCCGAGCCAGGCGGTGTCGATCTCGCTGCGCAGCGTGTCGGGCACGCACGATCTCGTGCTCGAGCTCGGCGGCGGCCAGGTCGTCTTCGCGCCCGTGATCTTCACGGGCCAGTCGACGGTGATCAAGTTCACGTCGCCGGCGACACCGGGCGTCTATCCGTTCTACTGCTCGGTGGCGAACCACCGAGCGCTTGGGATGACCGGCCTGCTCTACGTCATCCCGCTCGAGTCGCCGACGCCCTCCAACGGCACGCCGCCGCCGACCGCGGAGCCGGACGCGACGGCCACGCCGCCTGCCGGCGCGACGGCAAGCGCGACGCCATCGTCCACGACGCTCCCGACGGCCACGCGGTCGCCGACGCCGCGCACAACGCCCAACGGAAGCGCGACCGCCGCCGGCACCGGCGTCCCAACCCAGACGCCCACCCGCTCGCCATCGCCCGGGCCAACGCCCTCGTCCACCCCGACCACGCCGCCCGAGGCGACGCCAACACAGGCGCCGACATCCGCCACCCCCGCCACGCGCACCCCGTGGCCGTCGTCCACGGCGAGCCCGACGGACCCGCCGCTGTGGCCAACGTACACGCCCGTGTCGCCCGAGGCGGCGACGCGGACGGCGGAGGCAGGTCGGCGGCAGATGTTGTTTCTGCCGATCACGCAGCGGCGCCCGGTGTTCGATGTGGATTGGCCGTAGCCTGCGGCGCAGACCTCTGCCGCGCGTCCGATGTGTCGAGCGATCGGCGTGCGCAGCGTGCTGGGCTCAATCGCTGGCCCGCGCCCGCTCCGCCTTCATCGGAGGGACACCTCCCTGGGAGTTCGGCATGCATGTCCGGTCCTTCGTCATTTCTCCACCGCTGGGCGCGGGCGCCTAGTCCCGCCGCGCGATGGGCAGGAAGACACGGGCGACGACGACGATCCCCGTCGCCGTCCCCGCCCCCGCGGTCGCCGTCCCCGGCCCCACCGTCGGCCCACCTGGTGACGGCATCCGCGTCGACGTCGGCGTCGGTCCACCCGGCGAGGACGTGACCGTCGGCAGGCTGAACGGCGTCGGCGTCGCAGTCGCGAGGCGTTCGGTCCACGGATCCCAGGCGGGCAGATCCGCCACGTTGTCGCACGCCTGCTGGCTCACCGGCACGCCCCACAGCGCGAAGAACGGGCAGAGGTTGCGGTTCACCTGGCGGCTGAAGCGGAACATCCACTGGTCGCGCTTCTCGTCGTCGTTCTTCGGACGCTGGTCGTCGGTCAGGGCGCGGTATTCGGCGAAGACGCGCATGTAGGACTGCCAGCCGAAGGCCTGTTCGAGTTGGATGTACATCGACAGCGCCAGGAATGGATCGGCCTTCCAGTCGCTGAACTTGCGGCCGGCGCGGTCGTAGGCCTCCCACGTGGCGCGGATCGCGTCGGGCGTCAGGCGCGCCATGTTGCCGGGGCCGCCGAACTGCGACTTCATCCCGAGGACGTGGTCGTACGTGTAGACTGTGAACAGGTTGACCGTCACCTCGCCCGTGCCGTCGAACGTCCAGTCCGATTGCTGGTGGTTGTGGCCGAGCTCGTGGAAGTGGCCCCACGAGCCCTCGCGCCGCAGCGTCGCTTCATCGACCACCAGGTCCTTCACGTCCGTGAACGTCATGATCGGATAGCCCGCGTGCATGTAGCCGTAGCCGATCTGGCGGTCGGCGACGTAGCGCTCCGGGTAATCGCGTTCACGCGGGCGCTGCGCCAGGTCCGCCTGCGCATCGGCGACCTCGTTCCAGAAGCGGAGCACCGGCTCCGGATCGTCCAAGCCGCGGATCGCGGACGACGGCACGGTCAGGAAGATCTTGTCCGTCCCGAGCTCCGCGTACGGCGCCTCCAGGCCGCGCAGCCTGTCGCGCCACTCGGCGACCGTTGTCTCCCCCAGGCGGAAGTACGGCGCCTCGACCGCGCCGGCGATGTGCACGTCGATCGTACCGGCCAGGAACGAGATGTCGTCCGGGACCTCGATGTACACCGGCCCGCCGAACGCGTTGTCGGCGAACGTCGTCGCAGCGTCGAGCGGGTGGCGGCTCCAGATGGACGGCACGCGCGTCCAATCGTCCATGTGCCAGTTCTCGTCCGTGAACGCACCGATGCGCAGCGCCAGGCCGAGGTCGAGCGCCGAGTCGGGCAGCGTGACGGTCAGCTTCTCGCCCGGCGGCGCGTACAGCCCCGTCGAGTGCCAGCGCGTCTGGCGCGTATCGATCGACACCGTCCGCTGCACGCGCGGCGCGCTCGGCGGCACGTCCCCGGGGAACTCCGCGCCTGCCGGGTGGAACGGCGCCTCGCCGGGCGGCGCGAAGCGCAGGTCCTCGACCTGCAGCGTCAAGCCGATGCGTTGGAGCGGATCCGTGAGCAGCGACACCGGGTCCGCCTCCGTCGGCACGATCGGCCCGAGGTCGGCCGTCATCCGGCGCAGCTCGGGCAGCAGCGACCCCTCGTCGCGCGGCAGCGTGCGGATGAGCCGCGTCAACAAGTGGACCGCCTGCGCGACCTGGCGCGGGTCGAGCGTCCCGAGCTGATCGCGCAGCGCCTCGAGCGCGCGCGTGCCCTGCGTCAGGCCGACCTCGGTGATCCCGGTCGCGAAGCCCGCCGGGTTGCCGGAGGTTCGATCGAGGTACCCGTCGCTCCAGACAAGCCCCGCCTGCGCCAGCAGCTGGTTGCCCGCGTGCTGGCGGATGTCCAGCGTCGGGTTGAGCTGCATCCACCCCCAGCCAAGGCTCTCGGCGACGAGCCCGCCGCCGCCTTTCACCCAGCCGGCGATGGCATCGCGCTCCGCCGCGTCCTGCGTCCACGCGCCCCAGACCAGGACATCCGCCCCGCGCAGCTTGGACGCCATATCGCCGCCGTCCGATGGGACGACGGTTGCGCCCTGGGCCGTGAGCCAAGCCTGCAAGTCCGCGTGCCCCTCAACGACGATCGTCATGTCCTCGATCGCCTTGCGCCCGGCCGCCGACCACGTGATCGCGTTGACAAAGAATCGTTTGCTCTGCGTCGTCGGGTCGTCCAGCGTCGCGACATCGAAGAATCCGCCGTGCCCGAAGGCGACAACGCGGCCCTGCGCCCAACGCACCGCGCTGACCACCGGCATGCGCCGCTCCCCCTCGGCCGCCAGCACGACCGGGAACGCGTCTCCGAACGGGATCACCGGGCCGGGGATCGACCCCGGGCTGGACTGGACGAACTGGACGCCGGTGAGGAGGTTCTGGCGGTCGATGGCGACGGTGTCGGCGGCGGTGGCGGGCTTGGACACCGGCACCGACACCGACCCGATCCCCATTACAGCCGCCACGATGGCGGCGGCGGCGAGTCGGACCATGAGCGGCCGAACGGCCGGAGAGGGTTGCAGCATGGGTGATTGCTCCTGCACAAGGGACGGAGCGATTAGGTTGCCACGCCGGCACACCGCGGGCAAGGCGCGCCGCGTTGCACTTGCAGGGCGATCGCGGAGCCGGATCGCATCGCCATCAACGATGGTCAGCGGACATCCGCCTATGGGACGAGTTGTCATCGACACGTCCGCCTGGATCAGCTTCTTGCGGCGGCCACACTCGCGCGTCGGCGACGAGGTCGAGCTTCGCGAACCGCTCACCCCAACGGCCCGCTGACCCGCTCCGCCCCCGCGTACACGTTCGCCCGCTCCCCCCGCACGAAGCCCACCAGCGTCATCCCGAACGCCGCCGCCGTCTCGATCGCGAGGCTGCTCGGCGCCCCGACGGCTGCCAGCACGCTCACGCCCGCCACGGCGCATTTCTGCACCAGCTCGTAGCTCGCCCGCCCGCTGACCAGGACGATGTGGCCGCCGAGCGGCGTCCGCCCGCCCGCCAGCGCCCAGCCGACCAGCTTGTCGAGCGCGTTGTGCCGGCCGACGTCCTCCCGCACCGCACACAACGTCCCGTCGGCGT
Organism: Ardenticatenales bacterium; assembly: GCA_039931375.1. Classification (GTDB taxonomy): domain Bacteria; phylum Chloroflexota; class Anaerolineae; order Epilineales; family Epilineaceae; genus Avedoeria. Next base: position 1,284 of record JBDTSC010000267.1, on the reverse strand, counting down.
CGAACAGCCCCGCCGCGTGCAGCCCGCCCGTCGCGTCGAACGTATCCTGAGCGGCCCGGAGGCGGTCCGGCAGCGCGTACAGCAGCGCCGGCGCCACCATCATCGCCCGCGCGCCGTCGCTGACGGCCGCCACGCCGCGCGCGGCGAGCTGGTCGATGCCCGCCTTGCCGCAGACGCCGCACGCGCTGGACACCGTGAAGTGCCGTTCCAGCGGCGCGAGGTCCACCGCCAGCCCGGCCCGCAGCGTCACGGTGACGACGTTGCCGCGCTGCTCGGCCGTGATCTCCGGCTCGAGGCAGTGCGTCACGTACACCACGTCTGCGGCTGCGGCGATGACCCCTTCGGCGAACAGGAAGCCCGTCGCCAGCTCGGCGTCCGCACCCGGCGTGCGCATCGTGATCGCGACGCGCTGGAACGACAGCGGGTCCTCGGCGGCGGCGATGCGGATCTCGAGCGGCTCCTCGACCGCCACGCGATCGGCGCGCCGCGCGGCCGCCTCGCCGTTCAGCGCGAGGATCGGGACGGCGCGGCTGGGCTGCGGCTGCTCGGTCGCGGACGACATCGCGGACGACATAGTGCGCCTCGGAAGACTTGGCCTCGAACGGCTTGCCGACAGGGCCGGGGCTGACGATGATAGCACCCCCACGGGCGGCGGCGACGGCGGCCGCCCGGCTGCCCGACGGACCAGGAGCACGTTGGTGCCCGCAACGAAAACGATGGCGATGAAGCGCCTGGACGCGGCGCACATCCACTACGAGGCGCTCGCGTATCCCGCCACGATCCGCGACGCGGCCGAGGTGGCCGCCCAGCTGGGCGTTCCCGCGGCCGCGGTCTACAAGACGCTGGTCGTGCAACGCCCTGCCGGCCGGCCGCTGCTGGTGATGCTGGCGGCCGACCGCCACCTCGACCTGCGGCGATTGGCCTCCGCCTTGGGCGAGAAGAAGCTCCAGCTGGCCGCCCACAAAGACGCCGAACGCCTGACGGGCCTCCAGGTCGGCGGCATCAGCGTGCTGGCCGTCCGCGACGGCGCGTTCGACGTCTGCATCGACGCCGCCGCGCATGCACTGGACGCCGTGTGCGTCAGCTCGGGCCAGCGCGGCCTGAACCTGCGCATCGGCGTGGGCGATCTGGTGGCCGCGACGGGGGCGCGGGCGGTGGAGGGCGTTGGGGTGGCGCTGGCGGTGTGAGGGGCTGGGCGCCGAACGACCTACGTTGGTGAGATGTCCCCTTTTGCCTACTACCATGCACCGCACTATAGTTGACGTCGCGAGCCGCCCGCCCGAT
>JBDTSC010000266.1:0-5535 GCA_039931375.1 Ardenticatenales bacterium | reverse complement strand
ACGGCGACGCACGACGCCGACTTCCGTGCCTGTGCGCCGGCGGTCATGGCGGCCCTCGATGCCCGGCCGGACGCGCGGCTGCGCATCATCGGACCGCTCGTGTTGGATGGCGCGTGGGACCGCTTCGGGCCGCGCATTCAGCGGGTCCCATTCCTCGATTGGCGCCGGCTGCCGGAAGCGATCGCCGCCTTCGACATCAACGTGGCGCCGCTGGCCCTGGATGATCCGTTCTGTTGGGCCAAGAGCGAGCTGAAGTGGTTCGAGGCCGCCGCCGTCGGCGTGCCGACGATCGCCAGCGCGACGCCCGCGTTTCGCGCGGCCATCACCGACGGCGCGGATGGCTTCGTCGTCGCGGACGACGCGGGCTGGCGCGACGCTCTGGCCGCCCTGCTCGACGACGCCCCCCGCCGACGAGCCGTCGGCGCGGCCGCGCGCGAAGCGGTGCGCGACCGCTACCTGACGGACCGCCGCGCCGCGGAATGGTCCACCGCGCTGGACGCCCTCCGTCCCGACGGCGCACACGATTCGCGCGCGTCGACCGCCGCCGCGGCCGGCGCATCCCGGGTCGACGTCGGCCCCGCGGTACGACCGCCGCTCCGGGAACGATCCGCGGACAAACACGCGTCCGCCCCATCGTCCCCACCGCTTCTCCTAACGGACGATCCGACGATCGAGCGCTACGCCATGGGCGCCGAGGCGGTGCTGGCCGAAAGGATGGTCGCCGACGCCGCGTCGGTCGGCGCCGTCGGGCCATGGCTCGCGGCGCGGGCGGCGGTCATCCGACGGGCCGCCGGCGCGCCGGGCGGTGCGGGCGACGAGGCGGGTGCGGCCGACGAGGCGGGTGCAGCCAACGACGTCGGCGCGACCATTGCGGCCGCTGCGGACGCGGTTGTCGAACTGCCCTACCCGGTCGACCATCGCGTCTTCGCGTCGCCGGCCCGAAGCGAGGACGATGGAGAGGGCGCGGCCGACCGTCCGGCGCTCCTGTTCGACTGGGCCCTCGGCCGCGACTCGAGCCGCGTCCTGGCGCTGCAGGCCCTCCACGCGGCGGCCGATCGCGTGCCGCGGCTAGCCGTTCGCCTGTTCAGCAGCGCCGTGGACGCACCGCCGCCGGACCCATCGGCCATCGACCGCCCCGGCTGGCGCCAGCTCGGCCCGCTGGACGCCGGGGCGCGAGCGGCGCTCTACGCCGGCGGGGGAGTGCTGGTCGTGCCCTGCTTCGGCACCGTGCCGATGGCCGTTCTCGAGGCCATGGCCGCCGGCGTCGCCGTCGCCGCCGTCGACGTGCCGTCCGTCCGGTGGCTGCTGCGGGACGGCGCCACCGCCGACCTCGCCGCTCCGGACGGCGACGCGCTCGGCGTGGCGGCCGCTCGGCTCCTGTCCGATCGAGCGCGACGCGAGCGGATCGCCGCGACCGGCCGCGACGCCGTCGCCCTCCATTCCGTCGGCCGCCACGCCGCCGCCACCGCGGCGCTCGCGCGCGCTGAAGCAGTCGCGGCGCCGCCCGGGGCATGGCGGCTCGACCAGTTCCAGCCGTTCGGCGCAGACCTTAGCCCCGCGTGGACGGACGGCGGTTCGATCGGTTTGTCGTTCATCGCTCGCTACGACGGGCTGTGCCGGATCGACCTTCGCGTCGGCGTCGTGCTGGAGGAAGGGTACGCCGGCGCAGCGGACGGAGACCGGCGCGCCGCGGTGGAGGCGACCGAGCGGAGCGTCGGCCGCGCTCCCTTACCGTCGCCCGCCGCCGACCGACCGCGTTGGCGCCCGCTCGACCGAGCCGAGCGCGAGGCGTTGGTGCTCCAGGTCCGGCCCGGCTTGCCGGCGCCCGGCATCGAACCCGCCCGCGTCGCCGTAGCGGGCGGCGGGTCAGGCGGCGCGTCAGGCGGCGCGTCGAACGGCGGTTCAGGGGACGACGCCGCGGTCGCCGCGGGCCGCCACGATCCGATCGACACAGCGGGCGACGACTGGGTGCGCTTTACGTTCGCGCCGCTGCCGCACGCCGCCGGGCGGTGGTGGACGGCGCGGCTGTCCTTGCGCGACCCAGTGCGGGACTCAGAGCGGGACCCAGTGCGCGACCCAGTGCGGGACGAGGGGCTCGATCCGTCGGTCATCCGCATCGTCGGCGTCGCGGCGGACGCGTTTGCGGACGGCTGCACCATGCTGGACGATGCGGTCGCCACGGGCTGGTCGCCCGCGTTCCGGCTGTGGGCGGCGGCGCCGCCGGCGACATCCGACGTGCTGCCCGAACCTGCCGCGCAAGCGTTGCTGGACGCGCTCGCCCTCACCGCCGCACAGGCGGCCGAGATGGAACGGCGCGAGGCGATCGTGGCCGCGCTCTGGCCCGTACGGGCGGCTCGCTGGCTGCTGCGATCGGGCGCCCCGCTGCCGCCGATCGACCGACGGCCGTGGTCCGCCGAGGCGCCCGCGCACGTGAAGGCGCTGGGCACGCTGCGCCACTACGGTCCGCTCGCCCTCGCCCGCGAGCTGCGCGCGATGGCGCGCTGGCGGCGGCTGGATCCGGCCGCCCAGGCGGCGGCGCGCGATCAGAACACGGCGTAGAGGTCGGGCAGCGCCGCCAGCACCCGCCGCCGGTTCAACGCGTGATGGGCCGAGGCGACGTGCACATTGACCCGGTACGCCGCGTAGTTGCCCTCGCGGGACGGTCGCACCTCGATCTCGAACGCGTCCACGCCCTGCTCGGCGGCCACGGTCGCCTGCAGCAGCGCGAAGAACTCGTCGCTCGGGCGGGTGATGAGGACGATCGTGAACAGTCCGGGAAACGAATGGTACGTTTCGAGGAGCGAGATCTGCGTCGCCTCGTCGAGCGGTCCGTCGAGTTCGCGGGCAGGCTTCGATCCATCCGCCTTCGGCGCGTCGGTTGGACCGTCGGACGGCGGCGCGTCGGGGCCGTCAGGATTCTTGGGCTTGGCCATAAGACGTTGCCTCGGTAGGGCTGCGGATGGACGCGGCGCAACGCGCGCACCCATCCGTGCGTAGAGCAGGTCGGACGAGAGCGCGCCGGCCGCGGGCGGTGCTAGCCGACCAACTCTAGGTCGACGGCCGTACTCGGTCAATCGTGCGCTTGCCTTGCGGCGCGATCCGTCCAATCATGCGCATTCCGCAGATCACCGGCCCGCCTGTCCGTCGCCGGTGAGCTTCCACGACAAGGAGAACTTCATGCCCACCAAACAACTGGTTCGCCCGCAGGAAGGCCGCGTGCTGTTCGGCGTCTGCGCCGGCCTGGCCCAGTACTTCAACATCGACCCGACGCTCGTGCGCATCCTGTGGGTGCTGCTGACGTTCATCGGCGGCTCGGGCATCCTGCTGTACATCGTGCTCGCGATCATCATGCCGTCCGGCAGCCCGTCCGTGATCACCGCCGCCACGAACGCGGCGTCGGACGTGGCGGACGCCGCCAAGAACGCCGCTGGCGCCGCGGTTCATCTGGGCACGGAGGTCGTCGACCAGGTCGAGACCGCGATCGACCGCGCCACGACGGACGCCGGCGGATCAGGCGGCGGCGGCAGCGTCGCCTAGGCGGGATCGTTGGAGGCGTAGCGGGGGCACGATCGGCCCACTGCCCCCGCTACGCGATCAGCGTAATCGTGAACCGCGTGCCGCCGCCATCGCCCGGGCGGGCCGCCACGCGGCCGCCGTGCGCGCGCGCGATGCTCTGCACGATCGAAAGGCCGAGGCCCGTGCCCTCGACGGCGTCCGTCCCGCGCTGACCGCGGAAGAAGCGGTCCCAGATGTGGGGCGCGTCGGCCGGGTCGAGCCCGACGCCGCTGTCCTCCACCCACAGCGCCACCGCCGGCCCCGCCTCGCCGGTCACGTCGTCCGCGCCCAACGTGATGCGGCCGCCGCTCGGGGTGTACTTGACCGCGTTGTCGACGAGGTTCGACAGCGCCATCGTCAGCCGCTCGCGGTCGACGGACACCGTGCGCTCGTCGTCCTCGCCCAGCGCGACGTGGATCGTGACGCGCCGCTCGGCGGCGGCCGGACGGAAAGCCGCGGCGACGTCGGCCAGCAGATCGCGCACGGCCACCGGGGCAAGGTGGAGGGCGACCAAACCGGCATCCAGGCGCGATAGGTCGAGCAGGTGCGTGGTGAGCCAGCGCAGACGCTCGATCTGGCGGCGACTCTCCGCCACGAACTCCGCGCGGGCTATCTCGTCCTCGCTGGCCGCGCCGGACAGGAGCTCGTTGAAGTTGGAGAGGGCGGTGATCGGCGTGCGCAGCTCGTGGGACGCATCGGCGATGAACGCGCGCAGGGCGTCGCGCTCCGCCTCGAGGGCGGCGAAGCTCTCGGCCAGCGCGTCGGCCATCGCGTTGAACTGACCGCCCAGCTGGGCGATCTCGTCCCGCCCGCGGACGCGCGCCCGGGCCTGCAGATCGCCCGCGCTCATCCGTGCCGTGACGCTTGTAAGCTCCGCCAACGGCGCGTGCATGCCGCCGGCGACGACGACGCCGAACGCGCCGGCCACCAGCGCGGCGACGATCGCCGCCAGCGTGAACGAATGCCGCGTCGTGTCCAGCGCGGACGAGCGCGCGTCGCTCGCCTCGCGCAGCTGGACATAGCCCGCCGGCCGCGCCGGATCGCCGATCGGCACTTGGATCAGGGCGACAGCCGGCCTGGGCAACACGGCTCCCGCCGGCGCGTGAAGCACGGAATTCGTCCGAACGGCTCCGGCGGCGGTGGCAGCACCAGCGGAGGTCACGCCGCCGTCGGCGGTCGTGTCGTCGGTCGCCATGAAGTACACGTCCGCATCCGACGCCGCGTCCGCCGGACGCGCGCCATTCGCGCCCACGTCCACCGCGTGGTCGACGACGATGCGCAGCGCGATCGGTGGAACGGCCCCCGGCTGGGCCGCTCCGTGCGCCGCCGACTCGTCGTCCGGCGCCGACGCGAGAGCGATCCGCTCGCCCAGAGGACCCTGAAGGCGGCGCGTGAACAGCGTTCCGCTGACCGGCACGCTCGCCAGGCCCGCCGACTGGCCAGCGATGAACATGAAGCGCTGGACGTTGGCGCGCGGCCCGGAGTCGGCAAGGACGTTCTTGGACGGGTCGAGGATCGTCACCTGCGCATCGGCCAGGTAGCTCGAGGTCTGGATGAGCCCCTCGAGGTCCGGCACCCGCGCCGGGGACACAAGCGGCCGCGCCTGGTCGGCGATCGTCATCGCCGTCTGCCGCAGCGCCTCGGCGTGGCGGACGTCGATCACGCGCGCGACGAGCGACTGCGCGAGCGCGCCGGCCACCGCCACGCTGACGAGGCCGACCAGCATGTAGCTGGCGACCAATCGGGTGCGAATCGAGCGAACGACCATGACGGCACCTTCACGCGCGGCAAGCAGGGTCGGATCAAGCGAACGGCGGATCAAGCGAACGGCGGATCAGGCGAACGGCGGATCAGGCGAACGGCGGATCAGGCGAACGGCAAAGAGAGGGGTGGACGAGACCGTCGTCAGACGGCCCCGCCCACCCCTGCGCCGGTCGATCGTCAGCGGGCCGGCGCGGCCCGGTGGTCACCGCCCGTCCG
>JBDTSC010000265.1:0-5542 GCA_039931375.1 Ardenticatenales bacterium | reverse complement strand
ACGGGGGCGCGGGGCTTCGTCCGCGTCAGATGTCGAGGTCATATTCCCTCATTCTTGGATCCCGTATTCTCGGATGCCGTTTCTCGGATACCGTTTCTCGGATCCTGTTGGCTCAGGTTGTCGTTAGCACAGGTTGTCGTTAGCACAGGCTGTCGTAAGCTCAGGCTGGCGTTGCGATCGCCCGTTCACCGCACAGCACCGGCCCGTTGCGTCGAACCGGGCGCGACGGACGCACGGCGGCCCGAGTTGTGGGTGACCATCGTCGCGGACGGCTGCCGCGTCGATGCGCGGACGCCGCCACGGGGCGCGGGTAGGGTGATACGCACGGTACGGGGAAAGGAGATGGCGCTCGGAGCGGGCGCTTTGCGCGACGGCCGCGGCAGCTGTGCGCTGCGGCGAACGGAACCGACGTGGAAACCGTCGGCGTTGGAAGTATCGCGCGCCGTCACTATGCCAGACGTCGCCGCCGGGGTCAACGTCACGCCGAACATGGCGGCGGGATCGCGGCGGCGTACAATCCGCGCCGCGATCCGCACGACACGCCGGAGGAGTCGATGGGTTTCAACCTGCGCCACCGCCACTTCCTCAAGCTGCTCGACTTCGAGCCGCCCGAGATCCTGTATCTTCTCGATCTTGCGCGAACGCTCAAGGCGGCCAAGCGGGCCGGGACTGAGACCCAGCATCTGCGCGGCAAGGCGATCTGCCTCATCTTCGAGAAGACCTCGACCCGCACGCGCTGCGCCTTTGAGGTAGCGTGCTATGACCAGGGCGCGCACGTCACGTACCTCGACCCGGCCAGTTCGCAGATCGGCCACAAGGAGTCGATCAAGGACACGGCGCGCGTCCTCGGGCGGATGTACGACGCGATCGAGTACCGCGGCTACGATCAGGCCGTCATCGACGAGCTGGCCGAGTGGGCCGGCGTGCCGGTCTACAACGGCCTCACGACCGAGTTCCACCCGACGCAGATCCTGGCCGACCTCCTGACGATGGAGGAGCACGCCGCCAAGCCCCTGCGAGATGTTCGCTACGCCTACGTCGGCGACGCGCGCAACAACATGGGGCACTCGCTGATGATCGGCGGCTGCCTCATGGGCATGGACGTCCGGATCGCGGCGCCCAAAGCGTGCTGGCCGCGCGAGGACCTCGTGGACGCGGCGCGGGCGCGCGCGGCGGCGTCCGGGGCGCGGCTGACGCTGACCGAGGACCCGAACGCGGCGGTCGACGGCGTTGACTTCGTGCACACGGACGTCTGGGTGTCGATGGGCGAACCGGAGAGCGTTTGGGCCGAGCGGATCGCCCTCCTTGAGTCGTACCGCGTGGACGAGGCGCTGATGGCCGCGACGCACAACCCGCGCGCTCTCTTCATGCACTGCCTGCCCGCGTTCCACAATCTGCGCACGAAGGTCGGCCGGGAGATCTTCCAAGCCTTCGAGGTGGCGGAGATGGAGGTCAGCGACGCCGTGTTCGAGTCGGACGCCTCGATCGTCTTCGATCAGGCGGAGAACCGGCTGCACACGATCAAGGCGGTGCTGGTGGCGACGCTCGGGTGATCCGGGTGCGCCGTCGATCGACCGTCGGTCACGGTTGCACAAACCGCGGCGCTGTAGGATAAACGGACCGCTTACAAGGCGGATTGCGGCAAGTCAACGTCATCCGGAGGTGGATCGATATGACGATATTTATGACGATGGTTCGGCGGTGGTCGGGACGGGCGCGACCGAGCGCGCCGCACGCCAGGCGGTGGCGGACGATGGGCGTCATGGCGGCGCTGACGGCGCTCGCGCTGCTGAACGCCGTCGGCGTGCGCGGCGCCTCGGGCGTGCGTTCGGGGCACCAGGGCATCGTCGACGTCTATACGCTGGTGGTCGACGACGCGACGTTCGGCCGGGCCAACCTGGGCGACTACGGTCTGCTCGACGTCGCCCGCGAGGGCGGCCGCGTGCACGTCGCCGTCGGTCTGACGCTGGCCGAGCGCGACGAGCTGTCCGCCAAGGGCCTCGCGCCGGCGCTCTGGCGCAACGGCAAGGGGCAGACGGCGGCCGAGATGTACAGCCGCTATCAGCAGGACCAGGGGTACCAGGTCTACCGCTCGTGGGACGAGCCCGGCGGGATCAAGGAGGAGCTCGACGCGCTGGCGGCGGCGCATCCGGACATCGTCGAGAAGGTCGTCATCGGCCACTCGGTCCAGGGGCGCGAGCTTGTGGCGCTCCGCGTGACCAAGGGCGGCGCGACCGTGCCCCAGGGCTCGCGCCCGGCGGTGTGGTTCAACGCGCTGCAGCACGCGCGCGAGTGGATCGCGATCGAGACGGACCGTCGCCTGCTGCACCACTTCGTGGAGGCGTACGGCACGGACGAGACGATCACCCACCTGGTCGACACGAGCGAGATCTGGTTCTCGCCCGTCGCCAACCCGGATGGCTACCAGTTCACGTTCACGCCGGACCAGCGCTTCTGGCGCAAGAACATGCGCGACAACAACGGCGACGGCATGATCACCCAGGGCGACGGCGTCGATCCGAACCGCAACTTCGACGCCCACTGGAACTACGACAACGACGGCTCGAGCAGCAATTCGGGCTCCGAGACGTACCGCGGCACGGGCCCGGCGTCGGAGCCGGAGATCGCCGCCGAGCAGGACCTGATGAAGCGGATCAAGTTCAAGTTCATCGTGAACTACCACTCCGCGGCCGAGCTGCTCCTGTTCCCGGAGGGCTGGCAGGACCTCACCCCTACCGCGGACGACGCGATCTACCGCGCGCTGACCGGCACCCGCGCCAATCCGGGCGTCCCGGGCTTCGACCCGATCCTCTCCTCCGGCCTCTACATCACGAACGGCGAGACGTGCGACTACGCGCACGCCGTGACGAACGCGCTGTGCATGACGCCCGAGCTGTCACGACCGCCGAACAGCAACGGCACGTTCGACTTCCCGGACGACGAGGCGCTCATCCAGGCGGAGTTCGACAAGAACCTGCCCTTCGCCTTGGACGTCGCCAAGAGCGTCGCCGACCCGACGATGCCCATCAGCCACCTGGGCAATACGGCGGCGCCGATGCACGTCGACACGTTCGCCACGAGCTACGGCGACCCGCAGCCCGTGCAGGCCACCGTCGTGCGCCGTTTGGGCGACGCGACGATGCACTTCCGGATCAACGACGGCAGCCCGCAGACCGTCCCGACCACCGAGTGGGACGGCGGCGCGCTGTACGGCGCGACGGGCGATGTCTACTACCACCGCGTCCGCGGCACCGTCAGCGGCGCCAAGCCCGGCGACACCGTCACGGTTTGGTTCGAGGCGGGCGGCGAGCAGACGGACTCGTTCACTTACACCCTCGAGCAAGACAACCATCGGACCGTGCTCGTGATCGCCGCGGAGGACTACACCGGCGGCGACCCGGACTATCCCGCCAAGGATGGCCCGCGCTACCTGACGGCCTACACGGACGCCCTGGCCCGCGCCGACATCGCCTACGACGTCTATGACATCGACGCCCACGCGCGCGTCAGCCCGTCGTTCCTCGGGGTCCTGTCGCACTACCGCGGTGTGGTGTGGTACACCGGCGACGACTGGGCGATGCACCCGGCGGGTTGGCCGCGCGGCGAGTCGTCGACCGCCCAGCGCGACCTCATGCTGGCGGTGCGCGACTTCATGAACGAGGGCGGCAAGGTGCTCTACAGCGGCACGTACGCCGCGCTGCCGTTCCTCAGCTTCGAGGGCTTCAACCCGGTCGAACCGGACCAGCCGTGCGGCCAGAACAACCCGAACTGCGAAAGCCTACAGGACGACTTCGCCCAGTACTGGCTCGGCATCGACGACAGCAGCATCATCGGACCGGCGCACGGCGGCCATGTCGTGGTCGACGGCGCGCCGTTCGAGGGGCTGCCGATCGATCTCGGCGGTGACGCCATGGGCGATGACTCCGTCACGCGGTACGACCTGACCGCCGCCCGCCATCCACCGGCGGAGTACCCGCAGTTCGCGGCCCGCTCCGTCGGCCACTACAGCGACGTCGGCCTGAGCGCGCACGGCGGCGAGAAGATGGCGTACTCCGGCGCTCCGGTCGACGAGGCCGGCGTGTCGCGCGACTACGAGTACGAGCGCATCCAGCGCACGATCGACCTGACGGGCCATACGACGGGCGAGCTGAGCTTCTGGGAGGTTCACCAGCTACGGAACAACTTCGAGGCGCTCATCGTCGAGGCGCACACGCCCGGCATGGAGGACTGGACGACGCTGCCCGACGCTGGCGGCCGCACCTCCGACCGCACGGCGCTCGCGTGCGGCAGCGCACAGTGGTACGCGCTCTTCCCGCACCTCGTCCACTACATGACGCGTACGGGCGAGGGCAACATGGCCACCTGCAGCCCCACCGGCACGACGGGCGCCTGGAACGCCGTGGGCGGCGTGACGAACCTATGGCAGCCGTTCACCGCCGACCTGTCCGCCTACGCCGGCAAGCAGGTCGAGGTGGCGATCACGTACGTTCGCTCGCGCCGCGACCGGCAGCTCAACACGTTCGCGATCGTCGATGACATCGTCGTCAAGGCGGACGATCAGGCGATCAGCACCGCGACGTTCGAGGACGGCGACGGCGGCTGGACGTTCACCGGCCTGCCGGCCGGCACGCCGATCGAGGATCCGAGCGTGAACTTCACGATCGCCACGCGCGACGTGCTGCCGGTGAACGTGGACGGCGCGATCGTCGTCACGGACAAGGCGATCACGTTCGGCTTCGGCTTGAACGCCGTGGCGGACGAGGCGACGCGCGCGCAGCTGCTCAAGCGCGGCTTGGTGCACCTCGGCGTCCCGCTCAACGGTTCGGTGGAGCCGACGCCGGAGCCGACGGCGCCCCCGACCGCGCGCGTCGGAACGATCTACCTGCCTTCGCTGGCCCGCGGATTGCCGGACACCCTGGATTGACGCAGCGTGTGTGATCGGGTATCCATCCCGTGCGACCGAGAACGCATCGGCCGCGCGGGATGGATACCCCCGCCCCCGCATACCAGGAGCCCCCCATGCCCTTCCAGAAGACCACCGTCGGCGAGTACATGACCCGTGACGTCACCACGATCACGTCCGACCTCCGGGTCGATGTGGCCATCGAGACGATGCGCAGCGCGAACATCCGCCGCCTGCCCGTCGTGAGCCGCGTCGGCGACCGTGTGATCGGCATCATCACGCTGGCCGACGCCGAGGCCGCGATGCCGCGCGGCGCGAACTTCATGGGCGCGACGGAGACGATCCCGGAGATCAAGGAGGTCATGACGGACGATCCGGTCATGATCGGTTCGGACGAGACGCTCGGCCGCGCCGCGCAGCTGATGGTGAACCACAAGATCGGCGCGCTGCCCGTCGTCACGGACGGCAAGATCGCTGGCATCATCACCGAGAGCGATCTCTTCCGCTACATCGTCAAGCAGTTCCACGACGGCGGCGACGCCACCAGCTAGAGGTGCTTGATAAACGCGCTCGGATTGCTCAGAAAGTCCCGCGTCAACGACACATGCGCCAGATCCTCGTAGGCCACGGGGCGGATCG
>JBDTSC010000264.1:0-5545 GCA_039931375.1 Ardenticatenales bacterium | reverse complement strand
CTCGAGTCGATCTTCGGCCGTGCCAGCGAGCCGACGGACGGGGTGTTCCGCAGCGGCTTCGTCGCCGTCGTCGGGCGGCCGAACGTTGGCAAGAGCACGATCACGAACGCCTTCGTCGGCGACAAGATCGCGATCGTGTCCCCCAAGCCGCAGACGACGCGGCGGCGGATCCTGGGCATCCGGACCACGGACGCGGCGCAGGCCATATTCGTCGACACGCCGGGCATCCATCGGCCGCGCACGCCGTTGGGCAGCTACATGGTGAAGGTCGCGCGCGACGCGATCCCGGACGCGGACGTCGTCGTCTGGGTCGTCGACGCCTCCGTGCCGCCGCGGGCGCTCGATGAGCGGGTCGGCGGAATGGTGCAGCGGTCGGGCCGGCCGACGATCATCGCCCTGAACAAGACGGACAAGCTGGCGCCCGAGGACGTCGCGGCGCGGATCGCGTCGTTCACGGCGTTGGCCGGCGAGGGCGCCGGCTGGGAGCTGACGATCGCCACGCGCCGCCACAACCTCGACCGGCTGTGGGCGCTGATCGTGGCGCAGCTGCCGCCCGGCCCGCTGTACTTCCCGGCCGATCAGATCTCCGACCAGACGGACCGCATGCTGGTGTGCGAGATGGTCCGCGAAGCCGCGCTCTACCGCCTGGAGGACGAGGTGCCGCACGGCATCGAGGTGGCGATCGAGGAGTGGGCGGAGCGCGAGAACGGCGTCACCGTGATCCACGCCCGCCTGTTCGTGGAGCGCGAGGGGCATAAGGCGATCGTCATCGGCAAGGGCGGGGCGGTGCTCAAAGAGATCGGCATGCACGCCCGCAAGCAGATCGAGGCGATGATCGAGGGGCCGGTGTACCTCGAGATCCAGGTCGCGGTGCGCCGTGACTGGCGGCGCAGCGCGGAGGAGACGAAGCGGTTGGGGTACGCCTAGGGCGCGACCGTGGACGCTGCGCTATGAAGTGGCCGTACCGACCCTCGCAACGACACAAGAGAGGTTCACATGTTGACGATCTCACGCACGATCAGCAGGGCGTGTCTGTCACTCGTGTGGACGCTCGCGGCGTTCTGCTCGTTCGCCGGGCACCGCGCAATGGGGGCTTCCGACGTGCCGCTAGCGGTACGCGCGGTGGTGGGCTGGCAGGATGCCGCCGTCGACGTGGCGGTCGGCGACGCAATCGCGGTGCGGTACATCTCGGGCACGTGGACGATCAACGTGGCCGGGCATTGGTTTGATGCGGACGGGTATCCCGGGTACTACCCACACGATACGCAGGGGGCCTGCGCACAGGCGGATCTGCCGGACGAACAGAACGGAGCGCTCATCGGCCGCATCGGCGATGGTCCGCCGTTCCTGATCGGCAGCCTCCGGTCGTTGACCGCGGATCGCGCGGGCACGCTTCAGATGCGGATGAACGACGCCGACGCATGTCTGTCCGACAACGGGGGCAGCGTGGCCGTTGTCATAACCCTCGACTCGTCCGCCACGGCGTCGCCCCCCGCGCCTGCGACGGAAGTCAGTGGGGCGGCGGTGGCGCCCACACCGACCAGCCCGGTTGCGGTGGCGTCCGCAGTACCGCCCGCGACGCCGGTGTCCGAAGGCGCGCCGACCGTGCCCCGCTCGCCGTCCGGACCCGTTCCGTCCGACACGGCGTCGTCCGTTGCGCCGGCATCGGCCGTGTCCACCCCGCCGACGCGATTGCCGAACACGGGCGGTGGCGATCGGCTGGCGCGGCTGAGAGCGATTGCTTGGCTGCTGATGGTGGCCGGTCTGAGCGCGCTGCTGGTGGGACGAAGTCGTGGAGCGCGCCGCTCCGCCTGATGGCGGATGATCGTGCCGGAAGTGACCGCTCCGGATGCCGTCCACCGACTCGGCCACGGTGCTTGGTCTTCCGCGTTCTATGGCGATCCATGGTCAGTGGCATCCCACGCGCCAGATCGGGCCGTTGAAGACAGGATGGAAGTCCAGCTGCTCGTTGCGCAGCGAAAGACATTCGCGCCGCGGGTTCGTGGGACCTTCCGGCTTGTTCGGGTCCAGCAAGTATCGCCAGCCGTAGTAGCGGTCCGGGTTGGCTAGGGCCGCCTGGATCACCACAGCCGGCGCCCGCGTCTGCACGATTCGGCACACGCAGGTCGATGCCGCGCGCGTCGGACCGGGCGTGGGGGGTACGGCGGAAGCGGTAGCCGTCGCCGTCGCCAGCGGGCGCGTGGTCGTAGTCGCTGGCGGGGATGTCGAAGTGGGCGTCGCGGCGGACGTCTCGTGCGTGATGACCACCTCAACGCTGCCCCCATTGTCGGACAGACACGCATCCGAGTCGTTCATCCGCATCCGAAGGGCGCCCGCACGATCCGCGTTCAGGGCACGCACGTTGCCGATCAGGAAGGGCGGACCGTCGCCGATGCGCCCGATCAGCGCCCCGTTCTGTTCGTTCGGCAGATCGGCCCGATCGCAGGGCGGCGGAGCATCGTGCGGATAGTATCCGGGATAACCATCCGCATCGAACCAACGCCCGGCAACGTTGATCGTCCATGTGCCCGTGACGTACCGAACGGCAACGGCTTCACCGATGGTCAAATCGACGGCGGCGTCCTGCCAGCCCTCCACCGCCCGGACGGTCAACGGGGAATCCGTCGCCCCCACGGTGCGTCGCCCTGGTGGGGCGTGGATCAACGCGACCGTCCCGGCGACAACCCATCCCGCTCGTGCGAACCAGCGAGGGTTCATCGGCCCACCCGCCTTTCCCGTGCGCGCGACGCGCACCGCCCGGTACGACCCGGACGTGCGGTCTCGCTACGACCCCCACTCCCCTCGCGCCCGCTCGACGTCCAGCGCCATCTGCGCCACCAGCCCATCCACGTCCTCGAACCGGCCCTCGGGCCGCTGGTGGGCGATGAAGTCGATCGCCAGGCGCGTCCCGTACAGGTCGCCGTCGAAGTCCAGCACGTAGACCTCGACCGTCACCGCCGCGCCGTCGTCGAACTGCGGGCGGACGCCGATGTTCGCCGCGCCGCCCTTGGTCAGCTCGCGGCCGTCGGGCAGCTGGAGCATCGCCCGCACGGTGTAGACGCCGTTGGCGGGGAGCTGGTAGTCATCGTCCAGGTCCAGGTTCGCCGTCGGGAAGCCGAGCGTCCGGCCGCGCTGCTGGCCCTGCACCACCCGTCCGCGCAGGCGGTACGCGCGGCCGAGGAGCGATTGCGCCCGCGCCACCTCGCCCTCGCCGATGAGGGCGCGGATGCGGCCGGCCGCCGCCCGTTCGCCGTCGACGCTGACGGGCGCGACGACGTGCACGTCGAAGCCGCGGTCCTGCCCGAACGCGCGCAGCACCTCTAGCGTGCCGGCGCGGTCCTTGCCGAACAGGAAGTCCGGCCCGACGACCACCGCCTCCAGGTCGTACCACTCCTCCAGCTCGTCCAGGAACTCCTCCGGCGAGAGTTCGGCCAGCTCGGGCGTGAACTCGAGATGGCGGACCGCCTCGATCCCGTCGGCCATCAGGAGCTGCATCCGGTCCATCACCGGCGTCAGCACGGGCACGCGCCGACCGGCCAACACCGTCGCCGGGTCGGGGTGCAGCACCAGCGCGCCGGCCTTCACGCCCAGCTCGCGCGCGACCGCCCGCACGCGCGCGACCAGCGCGTGGTGGCCGCGATGCACGCCGTCGAACTTGCCGATGGTCAGCGCCACCGGCAGGCCGAGGGAATCGTCGGTCATGTCTTGGCCTCGTTCTTGGGGAACACGCGGCTCGGCTGCCAACGCTCCGTCACGTCGTCCCAGCGCGCCATGCCCACGAACGCGCCGCCGCTGTGGTACACGCGCAGCTGCCCCGGCCGCGCGGTGCCCGGCGCCGCGGCAACGAACTGCCGGCCCGCGCGCATGTCCTCGGCGACGGCGTCGTCGGCGACGATCGCCGGGTAGGCCAGCAGCGCCGTGTCCAGCGGATAGAGCAGGTGCGTCCACCAGCCCTCGCCGAACGCCTCGACGACGCGCACGAGCGGCGCCGCGTCCGCGATGCCGAACGGCCCGACCTGCGTGCGCTCTAGCGCGGACAGGTGCCCGCCGACGCCCAGCGCCTCGCCCAGATCGTGGGCGATCGAGCGCACGTACGTCCCGCGCGAGCACGTGAGCGCGATCGTCACGTCCGGTGGCGCCCAGTCCAGGATGTCGAGCGTATAGACCGTCACCGGCCGCGGCGCCCGCTCCACCTCGACGCCGCGCCGGGCCAGCTCGTACAGCCGCTCGCCCTCGTGCTTGAGCGCCGAGACCATCGGCGGCACCTGGGCGATCTCGCCCCGGAACGCGTCGAGCGCGCGCGCCACGTCGGGGAGCGTCAGCGCCGCGAGAAGATCGGCGTCGCCCGTGCGGGTCACCTGGCCCATCGCGTCGTAGCTGTCCGTGGCGCTGCCGAGCGTGATCCGGGCGCGATAGCCCTTCGTAAACGCCTGGATGTCGTCGACCACGCGCGTCGCGGAGCCGATGCACACGACGAGCACCCCGGTGGCCATCGGATCGAGCGTGCCGGCGTGCCCGACCCGCCGCTCCCCCGACGCCCGCCGCACGGCGTTGACGATGTCGTGGCTTGTCCGTCCTGCCGGCTTGTCGATGTTGAGGATGCCGCTCTTGGGCGCGATCCCAGCCCGCGTCAGCTCCGCGGCGGGCGACGGAGGTCGGCTCTTGGCAAGCGGCAGCGGCATGATGTCCGACGGGTCGGCGTAGACGCGGCTGGCCCACGCCGGGATCGCGGCCGCCGGATCCGGCGCGGCGTCGCCTTCGACGGCGGCGGAAGCGACCGATTCGTTCGGGTCGATCGGGTCGTTCGGGTCGTTCGGTTCGTCCGCGCCCGGATCCGGCGGTTGGATCGTCATGCGCGCACGCTTTGCACGTGTTCGGACAGGACGCGGCGCACCGCGCCCAGCGCCGCGTCGAGCGGTCCGGGAGTCCGAGCGCCGGCCGCGAGCGCATGGCCGCCGCCGCCCAACGCCGCGGCGGCCGGCACGAGGTCCGTGCCGGCTTTGGCGCGCAGGCTGACGTCGAACCACCCGTCGTCCCGTTCGCGCAGCAACGCCACGGCCAGCGGTTCCGCCGCCGTCCCGAGGGTCTGGACGATGCCGCGACCGTCCTCGGCCACGGCGCCCAGCTCGGCCAGGTCCGAGAGCGTCAGATAGGAGATCACGAACGGTCCGTGGAGCGTCAGCCGGTCCAGCACGCGGCCCTCGAGGCGCAGGCTGGCCAGCGGGCGGCTCTGGAACACCCGGCGCGCGATGGCGCCGATGTCGGCGCCGGCGCGGACGAGCCGTGCGGCGACGTCCAGCGTCGCGGCGGAGGTCGACGGCGTTCGCAGGCCGATCGTGTCCGTCAGGATGCCGCACAACAGGCAGGTGGCGGCATCCGCGGAAATGTCCGCGCCGAGCGCGTCGATGACCGAGACGAGCAGCTCGCACGTCGATGAGGCCGTCGGCACGATGCAGTCGATGTCGCCGAAGCCGGTGTTCGAGATGTGGTGGTCGACGACGAGCGTCGGCTGGGCCGACCAGCGGTCCGGCGCGAACAGCGTGCC
>JBDTSC010000263.1:0-5569 GCA_039931375.1 Ardenticatenales bacterium | reverse complement strand
CAGGGGCCGACGCCAGGGGCCGAGGCCAGGGGCCGAGGCCCCTGGCTCGTTCATGACGAAGCCCCTTTCGGGGCTGGCGCATCGCTCTGGCCGTGCGCGGGCGCAAACCTGTCCCGAGGCCGCACGGGTGCGGGCTTCGTCATGCATGAGCCTGACAGTTCACTGTCAGGCGTCGCCCCCCATGCCGACCGGCCTCGCCCGCCCATCGCCACGGACGCCCTCGACCCCGCCGCGCTGCTATGATCGCCCCATGCCGCACATCCACGCCCGCCGTCTTTCGCGCCACCGGCCCGCCCTCGCGGCGGCCCTGGGCGCGACCGCCGCGACCGCCGCGATCGCCCTCGCCGCCGCCGGGTGCGCCGCCCCGGCACCCGCCGACGAGCCGCCCGAGCCGACGGCGACGTTGTTGTCCGCGCCGTGGACGGTCGAGCCGGAGGCGCAGGCCACGCCGTCGCCGTTCGTGGCGCCGCTGACAGCCAGCGACGTGCAGGCGACAGCGGACATCGTGGCGCTGGCGACCTCGCTTAGCGCGACGGTGGCGGCGTTGGCGTCGCCCGCGGCGACGAGCGAGCCGGCGGTGGCGGTGAACACGGCGGTGCCGATCGCGGGGTGCGGGGTGCCTACGGTTCCGCCGGCGGTACAGGTCGACCTGGGCGACGCGGGCGCCGGCGCTTCTGCGGCGGCCTGGGCGTCAGCGCCCCAGTCCTTCGAGGGCGACGTGGCGGCGAGCGACGACGGCGGCGCTACGACGCACGTTCGCACGTCCCGCGACGGCGCGCCGATCGATCTGACGATCCGCACGGTGGTGCCGTTGCCGCTGTCGGCGGGTCGGCACGTCCACGTCATCTGGCACGACGAACGCGCTACGATGGCGAACGGCGGACCCGGCCGCGGCTATGCGTTGTTCGTCCGCGACGACGACGGTCCGGTAGCGTTGATCGTGGCCTCCAGCGGGCCACCGGCGTTCAGCCAGCCCTTGCTGGCCGGGGAGCGCGGCGGATTCACGGTCCAGCAGCTCCGGTCGCCCTGCGCGACCGCGGTCGAGGAATGCGGTTCGTCCCTGTTCGCGGCGCCATCGACGTTTGGCCTCGGGGAGGCGACGTTGATGCTCGGGCCAGGGGCGGCGGGGGTCTTGTCGCCCGGGAACGGCGGGCCGGACTACGACATCCACTTGTACACGAGCCACATCGTCGTCGCCAACGAGGCGACGTGCGCGGACGGGATCACCTGGGGCCTGTCCTACGGCATCGTCCGAAAGTGAGCACACGCACCATGCCGACGCTGAGCGCGCCCCACCCCCCCACCGCCGAGATCCCCGTCGACGACGCCCTCGCCCTCATCCTGGCGTCCGTCGACGTCCTCGCGCCGACCGAGCGCATCCCGTTCACGTCGGCGGCCGGCCGCGTCCTCGCCGCGCCCGTCGCGGCGCCCGAGGCGATGCCGCCGTTCGCGGCCTCGTCGCGGGACGGCTACGCGGTCGTCGCCGCGGACGGCGTCGGGGCGCGGCGCGTCGTGGGCGAGGCGGTGGCCGGCGGGGCGGGCGGCGTCGTCGTCACGGCGGGCACGGCGGCGCGGATCACGACGGGGGCGCCGCTGCCCCAGGGAGCGGACGCGGTCGTGATGGTGGAGGATATAGCACGCGGTTTCGCCGCGCTCGGCGAGGATGCGGCGCCAACCGACGGCGCGGACTGGATCAGCGTCCAGCGCGGAGTCGAGGCGGGCGAGAACGTGCGGCCGGCAGGGCAGGACTATGCCGCGGGCGATGTCGTGCTCCACGCCGGCGACGTCGTCGGGGCGGCGGAGCTCGGGCTGCTGGCCAGCGTCGGCGCGGTCGAGGTGGAGGTCGTGCGGCGGCCCAAGGTGATCGTATTCTCGACGGGCGACGAGCTCGTGGAACCCGAGAGCGCGCTCGGGCCGGGGCAGATCCGCGACTCGAACCGCTTCGCGCTGGCCGAGGCCGTGCGGCAGGCCGGCGCCGACGTGCTGTTCGCGGGGCACATCGGCGACGAGCAGGGCGACTTGGAGGCGTTGGGCGCGGCGGTGGCGTCGGCGGACGTCCTCGTGACCAGCGGCGGCGTGTCGATGGGGCATCGCGACCTGGTGAAGCCGTGGCTGGCCGAGCACGGGCGGCTCGTGTTCGGGCGCGTGCGGACCAAGCCCGGCAAGCCGGTGACGTTCGCGATCGTCGAGGGCACGCCGTGCTTTGCGCTGCCGGGGTTCCCGGTGAGCGCGCTCGTGTGCTTCGAGCTGTTCGTGCGGCCCGCGCTGCGCCGCATGGCGGGCCATCGCGAGGTCCGGCGTCCATCGTGGCCCGTCCGCCTGGCGCACGACGTGGTGCACGCCGGCGACCGCGTCGAGTTCGCGCGGGCGGTCGTGACGGTGGGCGACGACGGGCGGGCGACGGCGGCGACGACGGGGTTCCAAGGCAGCGGACGGCTGCTGAGCCTGGCGCACGCGAACGCGCTGTTGCGGCTGGAGGGCGAGAGCGGCGTGACGCGGGCCGGGGCGATGGTGACGGCGATCCTCACCGGGCCGGTGGGCGGCGACACCGCGGTGAGCGCCGCGTCGTCACGGATGAACGTGGCCGACGGGGCGCGGACGGGCGGCCGACGATGAGCCCGATCGCCCTGCACGACGGCTACGGCCGCGCGATCGACTACCTGCGCATCTCGCTCACGGAGCGCTGCAACCTGCGCTGCCGCTACTGCATGCCGACCCAGGGACTGACGTTCGCCCCGGACGACCAGCTGCTGACGGCCGCCGAGATCGAGACCGTCGTGCGCGCGGCGGCCAGCGTTGGCTTCCGCAAGGTGCGCCTGACGGGCGGTGAGCCGACGCTGCGGCGGGACGTGCTGGACATCGTGGCGCGCATCGCGGCGGTGGACGGCATCCAGGACGTGTCGATGACGACGAACGGGATCCGGCTGGTCGAGATGGCCGGGCCGTTGAAGGCCGCGGGGCTGCGGCGGGTGAACGTGCACATCGACAGCCTGGATCCGGCGCGGCTGGCGAACCTGATGCTGTGGGGCAAGTCCGTCGATCTCTGGGCCGGCATCGAGGCGGCCGAGGCGGCGGGGCTCGTGCCGATCAAGCTGAACTGCGTCGTCGCGCGCGGCTACAACGAGGAAGATGTGGTCGATCTGGCGCGATTGACGATCGAGCGCGACTGGACGGTGCGGTTCATCGAGCTGATGCCGCTGGGCAGCGGCGCCGAGGCGCAGTTCAGTATCGACCGCTATGTCTCGAACGAGGACGTGGCCGCGCGGATCACCGCGGCGCTCGGGCCGCTCACGCCCGAACCAAACGCGGACGCGGCGGACGAGGCGCGCAACTTCCGCTTGGCCGGCGCCGCCGGGCGGGTCGGGTTCATATCGCCCGTCAGCGCGCCCTACTGCGGCAACTGCAACCGGATGCGCCTCACCTCGGACGGCAAGTTCCACCTGTGCCTGCTGCACGACGACGAGCTGGACGTGCGCGCGACCTTGCGCGGCGGCGGCGGCGAGGCCGCGGTGGCCGCCGTGCTCGCGCGGGCGGTCGCGACGAAGCCGATCGGGCACGAGCTGGCGAGCGGGGTGCATACGGAGGGGCGGCGGATGCACGCGATCGGCGGCTGAGGTGAATCGGCGCGACGCCGCCGCGCGTTCCGTTCGCGACGATGAGAAGAGGAGTGGGTGATGCGCGTTGTAAGGATCGTTCGAGGGGCGATGGTGGTCGCGATGGTCGTCGTCGGCGCCACGGCCGCGGCGGCGTGCGCGGCGAAGCCGACGGCGGTGGACCCGGCGCATGCGGACGACGCGACGGCGAAGGCGATCCAGCAGACGGCGGTCGAGACGGCCGATGCGCTCAGCAAGTTGGACAGCGCGCCAGCGCCGACGAGCGCGATGGCGGGGACGTACGAGGCCGAAGGGGCGGACGCGGCGGCGAGCGGCCCATACACGATCACCGGCGGCGCTTCGGAGCCGGAGGCAGTGGCGGCGGCGGCGGCCGGACGGATGGGGATGCCGGTGGCGATCTGGTTCTGGGAGCAGGGCTGCACGGACTGCGACGCGATGAACGTGGCGTGGACCGACGCCGGCCGGGCGAACGCCGGCAAGGTGGCGTTCGCCCGCGTCGACATCAAGGACGCGGCGGCGGCGGATGCGGTGAAGCGCTACCGCATCACGAAGACGCCGGCGTTCGTGCTGTTCAACTCGGACGGCCGGCCGGCGGCCAGCTTCGAGGGCTGGCCGGGGGACGAGACGTTCAAGCAGTACCTGGCCCAGGCGAAGTAGCGTCGGGCGCGGTCGCGGGCGGCCCTTTTCGATCGCCCAGCCAGGCCAGCGCCAGCCCGAGCGGCAGCGCGAAACTGGCCAAGCCCGCGACGCCGACGACCGCCATCACCAACCCGTAGCCGTAGTGCGTGATGTACGCCGCCGGCGTCAGCGCGTCGGGCGCGGCGACGGCGAGCCATCCGGCCAGCCCGATCGCGGCGGCCCACGCGATGCCGCACAGCGCGCCGACGGCGAGGCGGCGCGGCCAAGATCGTCGCCGACGACGACCGATCCGCCAGCAGAGCGGACCACCGGCCAGGAGCGTGAGCGCGAGCAGCCCCAGGGACAGCCAGCGGGCCGCGATCCGCGCCGTGCTCTCGGCGGGCTGGACGGACAGTGCCAGCGCGTCCGCCGGCACGCCGTCGAAGTGTCCGATGAGCCGATCCCCGCGCCGCTCCAGCGCCGGCGCGCTCCAGGCGAGCCAGCCGGCGGGGACGTCGACGGTGACGTCCAGCGTGCCGAAGCCGTCCCAGGTGCGGGCGGGCGACAGGATGTAGGCGAACTGGCGGACGATCAGGGGGGCGGCG
This sequence comes from Ardenticatenales bacterium, assembly GCA_039931375.1. Taxonomy (GTDB): domain Bacteria; phylum Chloroflexota; class Anaerolineae; order Epilineales; family Epilineaceae; genus Avedoeria. The sequence continues at coordinate 732 of JBDTSC010000263.1, read as the reverse complement.
AGGTAGGTGCCGGCTTCGGCGCGGTAGCGGACGGTGAGGCGCGACGGGCCGGCGGGGAGCGCGGCGCGGAAGGCTGATGGTGCGGGCGGGTTCGCGTCCGAGCCGAAGTCATCGCCACCGTACATAAACGAGTCGGGACCGTCAGGTCCGGGTGTGTAGCGCGGCGACTTCCAGTCGTCCGGCACGGCCTCGTCGACGTGCGCGCCGACGGTGGGCCGTCCGTCGATGTCGACGCGGAAGTCGGTGACGGCGTCGGCGCCGTGCGCGAAGAGCAGGTCGACCGTGCGCGCGGGGCCAATGTTGGCGAGAAAGTAGGTCGCGGTGACGTCGACAGGAACGCCGATGACCTGGCCGTTCAGTGTCGAAAACGTGTCACCGGAGCGCATGCGGTCGGCGTCCACCGGCCGCAGGTCGATCGCCAGCGTCTCGCTGACGATGCGCACTCCGTCCAGCCCGCGCACCTCGCCGACCGGGACGCCGCCGAAGCTCGGGACGCCGGCGTTGGCGGCGGCGGGGCGGGGGGCGGCGGCCAGGAGGGCGGCGGTGATCAGGGCGATTGGGGCCAGAGTGCGGCGTGGGGGGGAGGCCTGCGCCTCCCGATCACCGTCCAAGAACCGCCCCTCCCGGACACGGCAGCTCGGCGGCAAGCCCCTCGTAGATGCCCTCGAGCGCCGAAGCGTCCGCGGCGCGGTGGAAGCCGCCGGGGTCGGCGAGAGCGGTGAGGAGCGGCTC
>JBDTSC010000262.1:0-5587 GCA_039931375.1 Ardenticatenales bacterium | reverse complement strand
GGTCGGGGGTGCAGGGGGGCCGAGGCCCCCCTGCTTAACGCACGAACTCAGGCGCCCCGCCACCCCCGCCGAGGCCCTGCGGCTCTGCACGCCCCGCCCCGCCCCGCCCAACCTGCGCCCCACAATCACACCACCCGACCTCTCAAGTCCTTGCACCCAATTCGTCGCCGATTGCGTCACCGGCAGTACACCGGATCTCCGTTTGGTGCGATCGCCCTGCCCCCCGTTGCCCAACCGTCCCGCCCCGCGTACCATCGCCCGATCAGCGCACCCGCACGCCCCCGCAAGGCCAAGCCCATGAAGATCCTCACCCAAAACGTCTACCTCGGCCCCAACCACTACGCTCTCTTCCCGGTGATCCGCCTCACCGTCGACCTCGGCGCGCTCGAGGAGTGGCCGACGGGGCGGCTGGGGGAGGCGTTCGTCGAGCCGCTCCTCGCGGCGCTGCCGGGGCTCCACCAGCACGGGTGCTCGTTTGGGGTGCCGGGCGGGTTCGTGCGGCGGCTCAGGGAGGGGGAGGGGACGTGGCTCGGGCACGTGTTCGAGCACGTGGCGATCGAGCTGCAGAACGAGGCGGGGGCGGACGTCACGTTCGGGAAGACGCGGGGGAACGGGATCGAGGGGCAGTATGACGTCATCTACCAGTACGAGCAGGAGGACGTCGGGGTCGAGGCGGGGCGGGTGGGGCTGGAGCTGATCCATCGACTGCTGCCGCCGGAGCTGCGGCCGGCGGGGTCGGCGGCGTCCGAGATGGGCGATGAGCCGTACAGCTTTGCCGAGGCGCGGGACGCCTTCATCCGCTTCGCGCAGCGGCGGGCGCTCGGGCCGAGCACGGCCAGCTTGGTGCGGGCGGCCGAGGAGCGGGACGTGCCGTGGCTGCGGTTGAACCGGTACAGCCTCATCCAGCTCGGGCACGGGAAGTACCAGCGGCGAATCCAGGCGACGGTGACGGGCGAGACGCGGCACATCGCGGTCGAGATCGCGTCGGACAAGGAGGAGACGAACCGCATCCTGCGCGACCTGGGGCTGCCGGTGCCGGAGCAGCGGTTGGTGTACGACGCGGAGGAAGCTGTGCGGGCGGCGGAGCGGATCGGCTATCCGGTCGTGCTGAAGCCGCTCAACGCGAACCACGGGCGGGGGGTGACGATCGGGGTGGTGACCGGCGACGACGTCGCGGCGGCCTTTGCGCACGCGAACGTACACGCGAACACGGTGGTCGTCGAGAAGTTCGTCACCGGCTTCGATCACCGCTTGCTCGTGATCGACGGCGCCCTGATCGCGGCCAGCAAGCGCGTGCCGGGGCACGTCGTGGGCGACGGCGTGCGGACCGTGGGCGCGCTCGTCGACATCACGAACGAGGATCCGCGGCGCGGGATCGGGCACGAGAAGGTGCTCACGCGGCTCGAGTTCGACCACCAGGCGGAGCGGTTGCTGGCCCAAAGGGGCTACACGCGGGAGACCGTGCCGGCGACGGGCGAGATCGTCTACCTTCGCTCGACGGGCAACCTGTCCACGGGCGGCACGGCCGTCGACGTGACGGACATCGTCCACCCGGACAACCGCGAGATGGCGGTGCGGGCGGCGCGGGCGATCGGGCTGGACGTGGCGGGCGTCGACTTCTTGTGCGACGACATCAGCCGGTCGTACGCGGAGTCCGGCGGGGCGATCTGCGAGGTGAACGCGGCGCCGGGCTTCCGGATGCACGTCTCGCCCAGCGAGGGGACGCCGCGCGATGCGGCGGGGCCGGTGATGGACATGCTCTTCCCGCCGGGGTCGCCGTCACGGATCCCGATCGCGGCCGTCACCGGCACGAACGGCAAGACGACCACGGCGCGGATGATCGCCCACATCGCCAAGATGTCCGGCCACACCGTCGGGCTCGCGACGACGGACGGGGTCTACATCGACGCGAAGCTGACCGTGGCGGGCGATATGACGGGGCCTCAGGCGGCGCGGATGATCCTGCGGGACCCGTTGATCGACCTGGCGGTGCTCGAGACGGCGCGGGGCGGGCTGCTGCGGGCGGGGATGGGGTACAAGGGCTGCAACGTCGGGGCGGTGCTGAACGTGCAGGCGGACCACCTCGGGCTGAAGGGCATCGACACGCTGCAGCAGCTGGCCAAGGTGAAGCGCGTCGTGGTCGAGGTGGCCAAGGACGCGGCCGTGCTGAACGCGGACGACGCCGAGTGCCTGAAGATGGCGGAGCACACGCGGGCCGCGGCGCTGATCTACGTGACGATGGACCACCGGCACGCGCTCGTGCGGGAGCACATCCGGGCCGGCGGCAAGGCGCTCGTGTTGGAAGAGGGCATGAACGGCCAGATGATCACGCTCTACGACGGCCCGACCCACCTGCCCTTGCTGTGGACCCACCTGATCCCGGCGACGATGGAGGGCCGCGCGCTGCACAACGTCCAGAACGCGATGTTCGCCGCGGCCGTGGCCCACTCCTTGGGCTTCAAGGCGGACGACATCCGCCACGGCCTGCGGACGTTCGACACGAGCTACTTCCAGACCCCCGGCCGCCTGAATGTCTTCAACGAGCACCCCTTCCGGGTGATCCTGGACTACGGCCACAACCCGGCCGCCGTGCAGGCGATGGTGGACCTGGTCGAGCGCTTGGAGCCGAAGGGCAAGCGGATCGTCGTGCTCGCGGCGCCGGGCGATCGGCGGGACGAGGACATCCGCGAGATCGCGGGGATTTGCGCGGGGCACTTCGACCACTACATCTGCCGCCGCGACGACAACCCGCGCGGGCGGGGCGAGGACGAGGTGCCGCGGATGTTGGCCGAGGCACTGGTAGGGGCGGGGGCAGGCGCCGGCGGCGCGGGTCGTGCGACCGGAGTGAAGGCCGAGGCGGTCGAGATCGTCGTCGACGAGGCCGAGGCGGTCGAGAAGGCGCTCGGGATGGCGCGCCACGACGATCTGGTGCTGATCTTCGGCGACAAGATCAACCGCTGTTGGAAGCAGATCATCTACTTCCGTCCCGACGGGACCCCCGACCCGGCGCTGATCGGCCGGGCGGGCGACGCGCTGTCGACCGCGGGCGGCGGACCGGCGGCCGAGGCGGCGATGTCGGCGCGGCCGTCGGCGGGGACGGTGGCGACGACGGTGGCGGAGGCGATGGGCTCGGGCGCTTGGGTGCGGGACGAGCGGGGGGTGCGGGTGGTGTCGGAGGAGGGGGGGGAGGAGGCGGATTAGGATATCGTCGATAACGTAGGTGGATTGTCACGGGGTGTCGAGGTCTGCGGCAGCCTGCGCCGGAGTGCGCGCGACGACGTCGGCTGGTGATCGCTCGAGTTGCTCGCGGTCCAACGTCACGAGGACGGCGGCCAGCGCACGGGCCAATGCGACGTATATGGCGTCGCAGCCGCGAATGCTGTGCCGGGATGCGATGTCAGCGGCCAGGTCGCCGAGGCGTTCATCCACCGGGATGATGCGCAGGCCAGGCAGACGCTTGAGATCCGCGACCGCTCGAAGGGACCACGTTTCGTCGCCGGTGCCGCGCTTCAACGCTGCAGCTACCTCAGCCGTGGCGATGGCGGGCACGCACAGCTGCGCGCTTGCCGACAACAGCCGCGATAGGAGCGTTTGCGATGATGGATGACCGGGCTCACCGACGCGTACCCGGGCGACGAGCACACTGGCATCGAGGACAAACGGTCGTCCAACCAACCTGTCAACGCCGCTGTTCATCGACGAGTTCCACGCCGGACTTGTCGCTCTTCCAGGCCGCGTCGATCTTGGCGGCCAGGTCATCCAGCTCCGCCCAATAGGCGGAATGCGCACCAGCCCCAGCGACGAGGTGCTCGTCGGCGCGATCGCGGTCCGCTGGGTCGACGGGGACGATGAGCGCCACCGGTTCGCCTCGGTAGGTGACGATGTATTGGGCGTGATCCTCGCGGACGGCGCGAATGATTTCGGAGGCCTCGTTCTTCAGTTCGCGAATTCCAACCTTGAGCATGACGCGCCTCCTGCTACGGGTGATCGACGAGGCGACCATTAGGCCAGTTGGTATATGTCGACGACAAGCGGCGCACCGCTCAGAGTATTCGGCGCTGTTCTGCGACCATCTCCGCCGCGGTCAAGTCGGTCTGTATGCTTGCGCCGATCTTGGCGGCAAGGGCATCCCACCTTGCCCAGAATGCCTTACTTGCGGCGATACGCTCGCTCATGTCCTCGGCCGACGGCGGATCGACCGGCGGGACGTTGGCTACCGTTTGCCCGCGGAATGTCGTGACATGCTCAGCGCCGGCAACGGGCTCCGCGGAGCCCTCGTTCATAAGTTCTCTGATCGTGACGTGCTGCATATCATGACTCCCACCCAGTTGTGGCCGCGAATGAGGCTACATCGTAGATGGCGCGCGGTCCCTTGGCAAGCGCGTTGCAGACAGATGTACGAGCGGATCGTCAACGAACTGCCAGAGTTCATCGAGCCGGCCGAGCAGGTCGCGGGCGATGCGCTGTGCCTTGAGGCCGGGTGCGCCACTGGCGGTCCAGCCCCACCCAGCATGGGTCGACGACCGTAACGCCCGCCATATCCGCTTCGACCAACGTTCGGCGCCGACGCCAACCGCCAAGGAGCAATGAGCGATGTCCACGACCCCCTCCTACCCCAAGCCGTCCCCCGAAGACCTCAAGCGCACCCTCACCCCTCTCCAATACGCCGTGACCCAACACGAGGGCACCGAGCCCCCGTTCCAGAACGCCCTTTGGGACAACCACGAGCCCGGCTTGTATGTCGATGTGACCACCGGCGAGCCGCTCTTCAGCTCGCGCGACAAGTTCGAGTCGGGCACCGGCTGGCCCAGCTTCACCCGCCCGGTCGAGGAGGAGCGCGTGAAGTCCAGGGTCGACGCGAGCCACGGCATGCGCCGGACGGAGGCGCGCTCGGCGGCAGGCGATGCGCACCTGGGCCACGTGTTCGACGACGGCCCCGCGCCGACGGGGCTGCGGTACTGCATCAACTCGGCGTCGCTCCGGTTCGTTCCGGTCGAGGAGCTGGAAGCGGCCGGTTACGGCGCGTACAAGGCGCTGTTCACGGCGCCGGGACCGGCGACGCCGGAGGCCGCCACCGACAACTCGTGCGCGGTGCCGGCCGAGGGCGCGGTAGTCGACAGGTCCGCGCCCGGCTGCGAGCCGACGCTGGAAGTGGCGATCTTGGCGGGCGGCTGCTTCTGGGGGATGGAGGAGATCCTGCGCGACGTCCCCGGCATCCTCGAGACCGAGGTCGGCTACAGCGGCGGGACGACGCCGGATCCGACGTACGACATGGTGCGTACCGGCCGGACAGGGCACGCGGAGTCCATTCGGGTGGTGTTCGACCCGAGCGTGATTTCGTTCGGCGACCTGCTCGACAACTGGTTCTTCCGCATGCACGACCCGACGACGCCCAACCGCCAGGGCAACGACATCGGCACGCAGTACCGCTCGGCGATCTTCTACACCTCCGACGAGCAGCGCCGCGTGGCGGAAGAGGTGAAGGCGCGGGCAGCGGCGAGCGGGCGGTGGCATCGGCCGATCACGACGGAGGTCACGGCGGCGGGGGCGTTTACGTCGGCGGAGGAGTACCACCAGGATTACTTGC
>JBDTSC010000261.1:0-5595 GCA_039931375.1 Ardenticatenales bacterium | reverse complement strand
ACCGCCGGGATCCCGTACTCCCGCGCCACGATCGAGCCGTGGCTCAGCGCGCCGCCGACGTCCGTCACGACGGCGGCGGCGAGGGCGAAGAGCGGCGTCCAGGCGGGGGTCGTGATCTTGGCCACCAGGATGTCGCCACGGCGCATCGCGTGGAAGTCGCCGGGGCCGAGGATCACGCGCGCCGTGCCGGTGACCCGGCCGGGGCTCGCGCTGGTGCCCTTGATCGTGTCGCCGTCCTGCTGGTGGGAGTGCGCCGGCATCATCCTCGTGAAGTCCATCCCCATGAACGTCGCGCCCCCTTTGAGCGGCAGCGCCACCGGCGGCGTCGCGGTCCGCTGCACGGCGACGCGCTCGCGGCGCTCGGCGATGCGGCTTCGGAGATCGTCGGAGACCCGCTCGTCCGAGTCGAGCGACCAGGCGGCGGTGAACGCTTCATCGCGCGTGAGCCAATAGATGTCGTCCGGTTCGTCCATCGCGCCGGCGGTCACGATCCGGGAGCCTAGCTCGCGCATGATCCGCCGCAGCTGCGGCCAGCCGAGGCCGACCTCGGCGAGGGCGTCCTCCCGCAAGGGGGCGAACGTCTGCGCTCCCCCGAGCAGCCAGCGCACGAGCCGGCCATGCGGGCCGCGCAGCCTCTTGCGCAGTGCCGTGGACGCCGCCTCGCGCGCCGCGGCGGACGCGGCCTGGCGCTCGCGGGGGTTGCGCGCATCGCCGGCCAGGAAGGAACGCGTGGCCTCCAACATCGGCGCCGGGTCTTCGGCGGGCAACGGTTTGCTGAAGTCCAGGTCGTAGACGGCGTCGCCGTAGTCGCGCTGGTGGGCTTCGATGAGCGTGGTGAACACGTTCCAGACGTCGACGTTCACGCCGGACGGCGGTTCGCCGCCGAGCGCCGCGGCGATCGCGGCGCCCGGCATCGCGTGCAGCGCGGCGGCGAGGTCCGGATGATCGCTTGCCCAATGGGCCAAGTCGAAGAGCGCCTTCTCGGCGTGGATCGGCTTGCTGTCGTACCCCAGGAGGTACGTGACGGCGGGCGGATCGCCCTTGCGCTTGGCCAGCTTGTTGTACGCGATCGAGAACAGGGCCTCGCCGATGTAGGCGATCGGCAGGATGCCGCTCTGGATCGCGAGGTAGTAGTCCGCCGCGGCGTCCGTGATCGCATCCGCGCCGCCGAGCAGCGTGACCGCGCCGGCGGCCGCAACATCGCGCTCGGCCCACGCCGCGGCGATCTGGCCGTAGTGCGGCAGCGCCTTGTCGGCCCAGTTCGAGCGGGCGCCGCGGAAGTGGGCGTTGATCAGGCCGGGACGGGTCAGGAGGTAGGTCAGGAAGCCGAACAGCTCGCGCGGGTTCATCGTGTAATCGTAGTAGGCGAAGCCGTTGATCGTGACCAGGGTCGTGAGCTGCTTCAGGACGTTCGAGACGCCAAGATCGGCCATCATATCGGCCATCGCCCGGTTCCAGCGCGGCAGCGCCATCGTCTCGAACAGCGGCGAGAGCGGCTCGGGCAGCAGCTCGATCACGCTCGATCGCGCGTACTTGCCCTTCGGGTTCGGCGTCGTCCAGTCCAGTTCCGTGCGCGGCTCGGGCAGCGCCGTGATCGGCCGGGCCTGAAGGATGGCGATGGCGCCGCCCGCGATCGCCCACTCGACGTCCACCGGATGGCCGAAGAGGTCCTCGATGCGGTTGCCGAGCTCGGTCAACCGGGCGATATGCTCCGGCGAGAGCGTCGGCGCGGTGCGCAGCGCGGTCGGTACGGTGGCCTCGCGCGTGCCGCCGTCCACGCGGATCGTCTGGACGGCCTTGTCCGCGACGTCCGCGCGGCGGATCACGTGGGTCGCCTTGTCGACGACGAACGTGTCCGGCGTGACCTGCCCGCCGACGACCGCCTCGCCGAGACCCCAGGCGGCGTTGATCATCACCTCGTCGCGCGCGCCGGTGAGCGGGTTGGCGGTGAACAGGATGCCCGCCGTCTCGGCCGGCACGAGCGCCTGCACGACGACCGCCAGGCTCACGTCCGCGCTTGCGATCCCGTGGCGGGCCCGGTACCCGATCGCCCGCGCCGTCCAGAGGGACGCCCAGCAGCGCTTCACCGCGTCCAGCACGGCATCCCGCCCCTGGATGTTGAGGTACGTGTCCTGCTGCCCCGCGAACGACATCTCCGGCAGATCCTCGGCCGTGGCCGACGACCGCACGGCCACCGCCGGATCGCCCGCCCCCAGCACCGCATACGCCGCCCCGATCGCCTCGGCGACCTCGCGCGGCACGTGGCCCTGGGCGATGAGCGCCCCGATCACGCGCGACGCCCGCTCGAGCGACGCCGGCTCGTCCGGCGACGCGTGATCAGCGGCCCGCTGGATCACCTCAGCCAGGTGGTTCGCGGCGACGAAGCGCTCGTAGGCCGCGGTGGTCACGTGGAAGCCGGGCGGCACGGGCAGTCCGTCGGCGGACAGGCGGGCCAGGGAGGCGCCTTTGCCGCCGGCGATGGGGAGGATGGCGGCGGGGGAGTCGAGGGGGAGGACGAGGGGAGCAGAGGAGGTGGGTGACACCAGGCGGGAAGGCATATGCGTGGGCTCCTTTGCGCACCTGACATTTTGCCCGAATGCGGATGGCGGCGACAACTCAACGCGCGGGGCCTCGGTCGGGACGCAGCCACCGCCCCGCCGTCCGCCGCACGGGCCGACGTTGGAGGTACCCAACGAGGTCGCGACGAATCCTCGCGGCGCCGGGACGAGCGAAGGGCCGGCGCAATTCGCCGGCCCTTCGCTACCCCCAGTCAATGGTTCATCCGCCCCTAGGAAACGCTCGGAGGCGACAGGCCTCCACGCGCGTCAAAGCAGCGCTTACGGCACCGGCGGCGGCGGCGGCAGGTTCGTCGGCACCGGCGGCGGGCCACCGGGCGTGGGGGGTAAACCGGGCGTCGGTGGTGAACCGGGCGTCGGCGGGAAGCCGCCGCCGCCGGGCGGGAGCGACGTCGGGTAGATCGGGTACGGCGTCGGGATGGGCGCGCCGCCGGGCTGCCACGGGCCGTGGGTCGGGACGCCGGGGCAGCCGATCACCGGGCCGGCGAAGGCGAACGGGCCGATGATCGGGAAGCCGGGGCTGGCCGCGGACTCATCGCCCGGGATGTCCATGCCCAGCATCGTGGAGGAGCGCTCGATCTTCACCGCCGCCAGGCCGACGACGTTGCGGGCGATGTGGTTCGCCTGGTCGAACGTGTAGTGCTCCCAGTAGACCGCGCTGATCACGGCCGAGCCCTTGAAGCCGTCCGGCAGGATCCCGAGGTTGCTCGCGACGTCCAGGTACTCGACCTGCTTCTCGCCCAGCTTCTCGCACAGGCTGTTGATCAGGCCGTTCTGGTCGTAGATGTAGATCACGAAGTCCGTGAAGCCCGGCACCGGCACGACGTTGTTGATCGCCAGCTCGGTCGAGAGGCCCGTGCCGTGGAGGTCCTTCATGAAGCTCGGGATGCCGATTCGACCGACGCCCGAGTACAGCCCGCCGTAACCGCTGCCCGTCTGCCAGTCGTAGGCGCGCTGCTCGGGGAACATCGAGTAGGCCATCGCCTCCAGCGCCGTCGTGCGCGTCGCGTCGCCGTACTTCGTCATCGCCACGACGCCGGTGACGTTGGGGGCCTCGATGCCGGGCTGGCCGGCGACGAACCAATCCTGGCTCTCGACGCGCACGGAGCCGACCCAGTTGCCGGGCAGCGCGCTGATGATCGGAAGGAAGAAGCCGGCGCTGCCGCCGGGGCAGATCCAATCGACCAGCGTGTCGATGATCCCGCCCGAGCGGTCCAGGAAGTACACCTTCACCTTGGCGTTGTTGATCTGCGACAGGTTCTGCACCTGCACCAGCGAATCCCAGCCCTGGTACTCGGAGTACGTCAGCGGCCCGTACGCCACCTGGCTGCCCGTCGTGAAGAACGGCGCACCGGCGTACGTGTACTTGAGCTCGGACGGGTTGCCCGTGTAGCTCATCAGGACGTCTTGGCCGATCTGATCCACGACGATCGACACCGGCTGGCTGGCCCGCACGTAGGCGCTGCCCACGAAGCCGGGGCCGACGCAGCTGGCGGCGTCGAACTGGTACGTCTCACCCGGCGCCAGCGTCGACACGTCGCACACGCGCGGGCGGTTGCAGTCATCCTGGGCCTTGAACCAGATCTCGAGCGACGTGCACTCGTAGCCGCCGTTTTGGATGTACATCCAGCTCGAGAAGCCGCCCATGTCCGCGTACACCAGCGGCGCGAAGAACGCGTAGCCGTTGTACACCGGGTCGTAGCTGCCCAGCTGCTCGTCCGCGAGGCCGTCGTAGCCGCCCGTCACGTTGACCAACGGGTTCTGGTCGCCGGGGCACTTGCGCACGACCTCGACCGCCAGGCTCGCGCCGGCGTAGCGGCGGAAGTCGAAGTTGTAGGTCGCGGTCTGCCAGACGCCATAGCTGTTGAACGCCTGCTTGAAGCGACGATAGTTGTCGCAGCTGCCCACGACGTCGTGGAACAGCGCCTCGCACAGCAGGTCCGCGAACACGTCCGCGCTCGGCCCGCCGCTCTGCGACGTCTCGATCGCCGGCGCGCTGAAGACCATGCCGCTCTTGGCGCGCCCCGGCAGCTGCGCGCCCAGGAAGTTCCACGTGCTGCCCGGCGCGAGCAGGCCCGAGCATTCGACCTTCAGCGGCCCGGTGCACTGTGGCGGGCAGAAGCCCGGCGCGCCCCAGACCATCAAGAGCGCCTTGGACGGCCATGCGCCCACGTTCTGCGCCTCGATGATCGTGTTGCAGACGTTGTCGTTCGCTTCGTAGTTGAGAATCGGCAGATGGATCTGCCGCCCCGTCGGGATCTCACAGCACGGCGGCGGCGGCACCGGCCCACCGGGCGCGACGGGCGGCGGCGGCGGCACGACCGGCCCGCCGCGCGGGCCCGTCGGCTGGTAGAACCCGAAGTCCGCGCGCCCGGTGCAGCACCACAGCAGCGAGAAATCGCGCAGCTCGAGGTCGCGCCAGCCGGGCGTCGTGAGGACGTAGCCCTCGACGTCGAAGACCTCGACGTGGTACACCGGCCCGAGCGGCAGGAGCGGGAACCGGAAATAGCCATCCTGGTTCGTGATCGTCTCACCGATGACCTGCCCCGTGCCCGCGTCGGACAGCCGAACGCGCGCACCCGGCAGCCGCCAGTCGCCGCCGTTCGACTCGTAGCGCCCGTTGCGGTTGTTGTCGACGTACGTGTTGCCGACGACCTTGAGCGCCGTGCAGCGCGTGAAGTCGTCGTTCGGCGAGTCGGCGGGCCGCGCACCGGGCGGCATCTCGGCCGCGCCCGGGCTGCCCGGGCAGTTCGGCGTCGCCTCAGCCAGCGGTGCGCCGACGGCGTCCGCGCCGGTCGCGGAGCGCGGGTCCGCGGCGCGGACGGCGTTGCCGTCGCTGTGCGCCCCGAGCAAGAACGATCCAAAGGCAAACGCGGCGATCCCCCACGCTGCCGGGACAGCGCGCCCTAGTCGCTTGACCATCGCCCACTCCTGATGATGCCGTTGAGATGAGCCGACGAACGTGTGCGTCGGCGGCGTTGGGCAGGCAGCAGACTCGGGGGGGACAACGGGGGGAGGG
>JBDTSC010000260.1:0-5597 GCA_039931375.1 Ardenticatenales bacterium | reverse complement strand
GGTCACGCCGATCAGCAGGCGCGGCGTCAGGACGACCAGCAGCCCCTCGACGCCGCCGATGCCCGCGGGCGTGGCGATGACGGCGCCGGCCACCGTGCTGATGCTGAAGATGAAGATCGCCTCGAGGGCCATGCCTGGACCGCCGGGCACCCCCAGCCCACGAAGGATCACGTAGAACGCGAGACCCTCACACAGCCAGCTCCCGACCCCGATCAGGATGCTCGGCACGAGGTGGCGTGGGCGCAGCAGGGTGTAGCTGCTCTCGTAGAAGTCGTGCAGCCCGTGCGCCGCGCGTCCGATGATCGGCAATCGCTCCGCCTTCCCGAGCGCCCACTCCGCCAACGGCCGCACCTGGACGATTGCGACGACGCCGAGCAGGACGGCCAGCGTGCCCAGCGCGAGCGCCCGGATGCGGTGGTCCGGGAAGCCCCACAGGCCGACGCTGGACAGGATGACCATCGCCAAGCCGTCCACGAGGCGCTCGACCAGGATCGTCGGCATCGTCACGCTGACCGGCGCGCCGCTGACGGTGCGCACGACCCAGCTCTTGAGGACCTCGCCCGCCTTGGCCGGCGTGAGCACGAGCGGCAGGCCGATGAGGAAGACCCGCGCGGAGTCCCGCACGGCGATCGGCGCGCCGACGAGCCGTAGGAACCAGTGCCAACGAAGCATGCGCGCGGCGTAGTTCACCGCCGTCAGGCCGATCGCGATCGGCAGCACCCACCAGCGGAACCCGGACAGCGCCGCCCGCAGCTGGCGCGCGTCGCCGTACGCCACGAACGCGCCGTACAGCACGAGCGCCGCGAACGCGCTCGGGACGATGCGGCGGAGCAGCGTGCCCATCGAGCCGATGCCAGCCGGGGGGCTGGGAGGCGGCGCGGGCGGTGGGTCGGACGGCGGAATCCGCGGGTCGTCGGACATGCCGAGAGCGTACGCCAAGCGTCGCACCGCGTCCACCACTGTCGTTGCACCGTGCGCGCACCGTCCCCCATGTATCCCCCCGTGTATCATTCGCCCCCTCGCCAAGCCAACAGCCCAACGCGGCGCCGGCGTGTTCGCACCGCGGCCCCGTTCCAGGAGGTCAGCACGATGTCCCTGTCCACCGTCACCGGCACGTCGGGCGCGTCGCGCCGACACGGACCCGGCCTCTTCGCCGCCACCCTGGCCATCCTCGTCGCTGCGTCGATGTCGACCGCAGTCGCGGCCGCCGGCCGTGCGCCCGCGCCGCCCGTCGACACGACGGCCTCGATGGCCCCCACGACGGACGCGATGGACGATGCGGACGCCTCGCCGAGCGCGCTGCTGGCCCAACGGGCCGAGCTGCCGGCTCGATCGCGCGTCACGGACAGCGTGGCGCGGCTGGCGCGCAGCCATCCGTCCCAGCGGCTGCCCATGATCATCGTCTCCGCGCGTCCGCTGCCGGCGGGCGCAGTGCCGGCGGAGAGCAAGCGCTGGACGTGGCCTGGGGGCGAGCACCTGACGCTGGCGCGCGTGCCGGCGGGTGATGCGGCGCGGCTGGCGGCGCTGCCCGGCGTCGCGCGGATCATGGACGGTCGACCGGGCATGAGCGCGAAGCGCCGCGACGAAGGCGTGGCGAAGGTCGGCGGCGCCGGCGGAGTCGGCCGTGTCGGCGTCGGCGCCGAGCGGACCGCGTCGCCAGGCAAGCTGGCAAGCGGGGTTACCCGAAGGGATGCCACCGCCGGCACGGACGCCGCGAACGCCATCGACTCGCCGCAGTCCCGCGCAGATCGCCCACAGCCCAAGGGCTGGTGGGATGTCGGCCTCGGGCACGGCGGGCGGGATGCGTGGGACATGGGCTTTCGCGGCGAGGGCGTCACGGCGGCCGTACTGGACACGGGCGTGGACTTCGGCCACCCCGACCTGAAGGGCGCGTGGGCCGTCTACCCGGCCGGGCATCCGTACGCCGGCTGGCCCGAGGCGTTCGATCCGGACGGGATGGTGAACTACCTGAGCGACGAGACGGACGATGAGTCCGAGCCGATGGCCACCGCGGACGGCGAGGGCGGCGTGATCGCCCTCTACCAGACGTCCGAGGTGACCGAGGTGGACAACGGCGGCGAGGTGGCCTACACGGCGTGCTTCACCCCGCTCATGATCACGGACGGCCCGGACGGCATCGAGCGCAACCAGGGCGAGGAGGACTGCGACACCGTCGTGCCCAAGTCCGCCGGCGGCGTCCTGCGCTACGGCCATCATCCGGACACCGTGCTCGGCCTCACGATCGGCATCCTGCAGGACCTCGACGCGAACGAGGGCGAGCTGCCCGGCGTCCTGGCCGTCGACTCGACGACGCCGGGCGTGTACGACACCGTCTACATCGACCTGAACGGGGACCACGACTTCACGGACGACGTCGCGCTGGACCGCGACCACCCGCTGGCGACGTGGGACGCGGACGCGGACGGCGTCGCGGACGTGTCGGGTGGGCTGTTGACGTTCATCGCGGATGGGCAGCGGCCGGTGCCGGGCAGCTACCTGGTCGGCCTCGAGGACACGATCCCGGCAGCCGGCTCGCTGGTCGCGCTGCTCTACGAGTCCGAGTCGCACGGCACGGCGTGCGCGAGCGACATCGTCAGCCGCGGCGTCATGCCGCCGCCGCCGGGGACCGAGATGGCGTATAGCGATCTGCCCGGCGGCAAGCCGGCGGCCGTGAACCCGGCGCTGGCGCCCGGCGCGCACCTGATCGGCATGGGCGATGTGTACGCCGGCGACATCCACTTCGACCTCGGCTGGCGGTTCGCCGCGCTGGGGGCCGACCCGGAGCGCGAGGACGACGACGCCCAGGTGGTCTCGAACAGCTTCGGCGTCTCGGATCCGGACGACGGCTGGGACGGCGAATCGCGCGTGATCGACTGGTATGTGCGGCACCTGGCGCCGGAGACGCTGTTCCTGGTGGCCACGGGCAATGCAGGGCCGGGCTACGGCTCGACGTCGGCGCCGAGCCCCGGCACGGGCATCGATGTCGGCGCCAGCGACCAGTTCGGCGCGCAGAGCTCGTCGACGATCCGCAACACGAGCCAGATCACGTACGGCGACCTCATCCCGTTCGCGAACCGCGGCCCGGGCGCCAGCGGCCGGCCGGGCGTCGGGATCACCGCGAACGGCGACATCGGCTGGGGCGCGCTGCCGCTCAACCAGGTGGCCGAGGGCGTCGCAGCGGGCACGGGCAACGTGGCGGGCAGCGGCCAGGCGGCGCAGGAGCCGTGGGGCGGCACGAGCCGCTCGACGCCCGTCGCCTCCGCCGTGGCGGTGCTGGCGTACCAGGCCTTCAAGGCCAAGCACGACCGCTGGCCGTCCGCCGAGGAAGCCAAGGCGCTCGTGTTCGCCGGCGCCCGGTTCAACGGCTACGACGTCTTTTCGACCGGCGCCGGCACCGTCGACGCGGGCGACAGCGCCCGGATCGCGTCGGGCAAGGGCGGCCTGTACGCGGTGCCGCCGCAGTGGACGGCCGGCGACTGGCACGGGACAGACTTTGGCGGCTTCGCCCACGTCCTGCCGCCGGGCGGCGCCGCCCAGCAGACGTTCAAGGTCAGCAACGCCGGCGCGGCGCCGATCACGGCGCGGGTCCGTGGGGCGCGGCTCGTGCGCACGAGCGACTACGACACGACGCACCTCATGAAGCGCAGCCTGGAGTCGCGCGGCGCGGACAGCGTCGTCCCGGACTGGTTGTTCGCGATCGACAAGTCGACGATCCCGGCGGACACGGATCTGATCGTCATCCGCGGCGCGATGCCGAACGACCAGGCGCGCGTCATGCAGGCGGCCAACGGCCGGATCTCCGCGAACGAGTTCGACATGGGGATCATCCGCCACACGGACCTGGACGGCGACGGACTGCTGTGGCACGACGACAACGCGAACGGCGCGGTGAACCACGCCGGCCGCCAGGACCAGGTGGACTGGACCAAGAGCGAGGTCGATGCCGGCGAGTTCAACCGCACGACGTTCCACTACGGCCCGATGAACGGCTGGGCCGTGACGATGCACCACCCGCTGCAGCGCTGGGGCGACGGCCTCTACGTCGGCCTGTGGCACAGCGGGCCGGTCGAGTCCGTGACGGAGGCGGCGATCCAGATCCGCATCGAGACGTACGCCTGGCGCGACTGGTCGTGGCTGTCGGCCGGCGACACCGCGCTGACCGTCCCCGCCGGCGGCGGCGCCGAGCTGTCGGCCGGCGTCACGGTGCCGGCCAACGCGCCGACGGGGCTGTACGAGGGCGCGATCTTCCTGGACTACGACCGCGCGGACGGCGATGCGCCCGTGCCCACGGGCGGCGGCTACGAGCTGCCGCAAAAGCGCGTCGTCATACCCGTCGTGGTGAACGTGGCGCCGAACGTCGACTGGACGGCGCCCGTGACGCTGGGCGGCGAGGCGGCGGCCGCGGTGGACGAGGACGCGGCGTACCGCCAGGGCACACTGTACGGCCTGTCGGACTACAGCAGCGCGGAGTCTGGCGACTGGCGCTTCTTCTTCCTGGACGCGCCGGACCCCGGCCCGGATCGGTGGTGGCTCCTGCACACGGCGTGGGGCGGCGAGATCGGCCAGAGTCACGTGGGCACCGGTCTGTTCGGGCCGACGCCGGACCGCTTCACGGACCCCTCGGACAGGGACAACGCGGACGAGAGCCGCGTCGACACGCCGTGGTACGGGCCGTACAAGCTGGGCGAGCTGGCCCGCACGGCGAACGCGTTCGACGTCGTCGCGCCGAACAACGGCCCAGAAGGCAACGACGAGTGGCTGGCGTCCCGGGCGGCGGAGGGACTGCACGAGGTGATGGTGCACAGCGTCTATATCGACGGCTACGACGTGACGCTGCCGTTCACGACCACGGTCGGCAGCATCCGCGTGAACCCGCCGGAGATCCTGCTGCGCGGAAGCGCGTGCGCGGACGTCGAGATCGAGAGCACGCTGGCGGTCGATGACGTTCGGACGCTGGCCGGCGGCTTGTCCAAGCCCGAGACGCTCGCCGCCCAGCCGATCGACGCATCCCAGGACGACACGAAGCCGGTGACGATCGTCCGCCGCTTCGCCCAGCCCGTCCTGCGCCTGGCGATCGACCTCGAAGGCAACGAGGGGGACGATCTGGACCTGCGCGTGTTCTACGACACGAACCGCAACGGCAAGGCGGATCCGAACGAGCTGATCGGCGCCTCCGAGTCCCCGACGGCCGAGGAGTCGTTCGCGCTGTCCGAGCAGGGCGATCCGGGCACGTACATCATCCAGGTGATCGCGTTCGCCCTGGCCGGCGATGCTCGCACGTACGACCTGACGATCGACGCCGTCAGCGGCGACGACGTCTACGCGACGGACGGCCCAGCCGCGCTGGGCGCCGACGAACCCACCACGCTCCACATCTGCCCTGCCCCGGACATCGCGGACCGCGCCGGCGCCAAGACGGGCGGCGTCGGCCTGCTGACGCTCGGCCCGGCGGAGGCGCCGGGGATCGTGCGCGTGCCGGTGCGATGGGCG
Organism: Ardenticatenales bacterium; assembly: GCA_039931375.1. Lineage (GTDB taxonomy): Bacteria > Chloroflexota > Anaerolineae > Epilineales > Epilineaceae > Avedoeria. Next base: position 107 of record JBDTSC010000260.1, on the reverse strand, counting down.
CCGGAGGGGGGGGCGATGGTTGGGATTTATCTGCCGGTGGTGATGCGGGGGTTTGAGAGGCCATAGGGGGGGGCGCCCTTACTCACCCTTCGGCCGGCCCTCACCCC
>JBDTSC010000259.1:0-5606 GCA_039931375.1 Ardenticatenales bacterium | reverse complement strand
CCGCTGATTACCCGACGCTGGGTCGGATTTCTCGTGCGGCATATATGTTGTCAGGTGCGCGAGGGCATCGCGACGCTGGTTGTTCGCGACTTCGTGGCCCATCCGACCCCCGAGTTCCAGGCGGCGCCGCTGGATTGGGTTCGCCAGCGAATCGCGTCACGCATATAGTGCTTGGGACACCCTCATCGCACCTCGGAGCGCCCCATGCCCCCCGCGCCCGCCCTACGTCGCCCCGCCGCTCCCCTCGCCCTCGCGTTTGCCGTCGCCCTCACCTTCACCGCCTCCCCCACGCCGGCCGCCGCCCAGCCTCCGAGCGGCACCTACGTCATCGACCTCACGATCCCCTTCGACCCCGCGCCCGATCCCGCCGCCGCCACCCCTTGGCTTGTCGGACGCATCAAGCCCGTGCCGCTCGGGCGCGACACGTCGACGGTGCCCGAGCTGGCGGAGGCGGACGGGCGCCTGATCGTGCTGGATGCGGGCGGCGCCGTGCTGCACAGCCGGCTGGTGGCGCGGTGGCGGAGCTGCGACGACAACGACGTGTGCGACGAGAGCGAGCACGCGGACGTGTCGATCCCATATTTCGCCGACGCCCAGCGCGTGGAACTGCACCGCATCGACGGCGCGGGCCGGGCGGTGGAGCTGAAGGCGGCCAAGGACCGCTCCGCGGGGCCACCGGTCGTGCGGATCCTGCGGCCGCGGGACGGGGAGACGATCGGCGACGGCACCGTCATCGAGTGGCGGGCGACGGATGCGGATGGCGACGAGCTGGACTACGACGTCCTCTATCGGCCCAGCGTAGGGTATTGGCGGCAGCTGCCGCTGGACGTGGGCACGCACGAGACGCGCATCGTGTTCCGCCGCGGCGACTTGCCGGCCGACACGCGCGCCGTGATCGCCATCGTTGCGCACGACGGCTTCAACTCCACAGTGGCGACGGTGACGGGACTCACGATCATCGGCAACCTGCCGCCGAGGCTGTACTTGATGTCGCCCAACGACGGGCGCGCCTATCCGCTGGGCAGCAACGTCATCCTGCATGCCCGCGCCGATGATCCCGAGGACGGCGACCTGCCCGTCGTCTGGCGCAGCGACCGCGATGGCGTGATCCCGCAGCTGAACTGGACGACCGGCTCGCGCGGCATCCACACGATGTCCGCATCCGCCACCGATTCCGGCGGCCTCACGTCGCTGCGGACCCTCCGGCTCTACATCGGCGTCGAGCCGCCGATCCTCCGCGCTCGGGTGTACCTGCCGATCGCTGGGGAGTGATCGGCGAATGGCCTGAGACGCCCGCAGCGATACCGCAGCGATACCTCAGGGATACGTCAGCGATACGCCTCCGCCTGCAGGTTGAACAGCTCCGCGTACAGCCTTCCCGCCGCCAACAGCTCTTCGTGCGTCCCTTGCTCCGTGACCGCCCCGTGCTCGAGCACGATGATCCGGTCCGCCAGGCGTACCGTGCTGAAGCGGTGGCTGATGAAGAGCGTCATCTTGCCCCTCGTGAGGTCCTTCATGCGCGTGAAGATCTCGTGTTCGGCGCGGGCGTCCAGGCTGGCGGTCGGCTCGTCGAGGATGAGGATCTCGGCGTCGCGCATGAAGGCCCGCGCCAGGGCCACCTTCTGCCACTCGCCGCCCGACAGCTGGTAGCCCTCGTCGAACCAACGGCCGAGGATCGTCTCGTAGCCCTTGGGCAGCTGGTCGATGAAGCCCGCCGCGCCGCTCTTGCCGGCGGCATCCTCCACGCGGGCCCGGTCGTCGATCGCTTCCAGCCGGCCGAGGCCGATGTTCTCGCGGGCGCTGAAGAAATACGTCACGTAGTCCTGGAAGATCACGCCGATCGCCGCATGGATATCGGCCAGGTCGTACTCGCGCACGTCGTGGCCTTCGATCAGGATCTGGCCAGCATCGGGATCGTACAGGCGGGTGAGCAGCTTCACGATCGTCGTCTTGCCGGCGCCGTTCTGCCCCACCAACGCCACCGCCTCCTCGGGGCGGATGCGGAAGCTCACGTTGCGCACGGCCGGCTCGGTCTTGCCCGGGTAGGTGAAGGTGACGTCGCGGAACTCCACGCCCTCCCGCATCGGCAAGCGCAGCGCGCGCGGGTTCTCAGGGCTGCGGATGTCCGGCTCGTGGTCCAGGAAGTCGTAGAGCGTGCCCAGGTAGAGGCTGTTCTCGTACATGTCGGACAGCCCGCTGAGGATGCCGCTGAAGCTGGACTGTACCTGGCCGACGGCCTGGCTGTAGAACGTCAGATCGCCGAGCGTGAGGCGGCGGCGGGCCGCTTGCAGGGCCACGTACAGGAACGTGCCGCTGGTCACGACGGTCGTGAGGCTCCCGAGCGCGAACGCCATCAGGTAGCGGCGGCGCACGAGGGTGCGGTTCTCCTGGTAGAAGCGGTCCGCGATCTCGCGCCAGCGGTCGATGAAGTGGCCGCCGAGGCCGAACAGCTTGATCTCCTTGTTGTACGTGTCCCGTGTGAGCAGGTCCAGGTAGTAGCCCATCCGGCGACGGTCCGGCGACTGGCGGCGCGACATCAGGTACCCCTGCCAGCCGTAGCGCGAGCTGGCGATGAAGCTCGGGATCGGCGCGAGCAGCGCCGCCACCGCCACCCACGGTCCCAGGCTGGACATCAGCGCGATCATGCTCAGGAACGTGATCGCCGAGCGCGCCAGCCCGAAGAGCTGCTCGATCATCGCCACCGGCCGGCGGCTGGCCTCGCGCTGCGCCTGCTGGAGCGAGTCGTAGAACTCGGGGTCCTCGAAGAACCGCAGGTCCAGCCGGTTGGCGTGCTCCATGATCATCAGCTGCACGTCGCGGGCGGTGAGTTCCTGAAGGGCCTGCTGGTTGATGTTGCGCACCGTCTGCAGCAGCGCCGTGCCGACGTAGAGCCCGAACTGCAGCACCACCAGCCACACCACGCGGTTCACCATGTCCGCCCGAGCGCCGCTGTCCACCGCGGCCACGACGCCGTCGACGAGCAGCTTGCTCACCCAGGCCGTCGCGGTGGGCAGGATGCCGAAGACGATCGAAAAGACCGCCATGCCCGCCGTGTACCCGCGATGCGCGCCCCACACGAGCCGCATCGCGCGCGGCAGGGACGCCAGCGTCGTGCCGACGTTTTTTCGCCATCGCCTCAGACGCGCCGCGATGGGCAGCGGCGGTTCGGGTTCTGCGGACGGCGAGGGCGAGGGCGTGGGCGGGGTTGGGCCTCGTCCGCGACCGGCGCGGTCCGGGGGATACGGGTTTTGCAACAGGCGGATCGCTTTCGTGCCCGGGGGATCGTGACCTGCCCCCCCGAAGTGGGTCCAACCAACGTGGCCCTGGCGCCCGCCACAGGATGGGCGTGCGACTGGAGCGGCTCTTGGAAGAACGGCGATCCTACCTCACTTCAATTCAAGCGTGCCCATCTCCTCGAGCTTCTCCGCCTCGGTGGGCGGGTGCAGGACGCTGTGCGCCGCAAACGATTGCGCTTCGGGAGACGCCGTCGCCCGAATTCGGTCCGCGGCCCGCGCGAGATCGTAGGACGTCCGTTGCAATCGAACATCGGGTCCGAGCAAGACCCAATAGGCGCCCGGCTCTCCGAACGGCGAGCCGACGCTGCCCGCGTTCACGACACGGGTCTCGCCGACGATCCGGTCGAACTGCATGTGGGTGTGGCCGCAAATGATCACCGATGCCCCGACGCCGTCCAGGACGGGCAGCAGACGCGCTTCGGGCGTCAAGCGGGTGAAGACCTCCGTCTCACTGCGGGGTGTGCCGTGGCAGAACAACACCGTGCCCAAGCCGCTGATCTCGAGCCGGAGCGTCTTGGGCCAGCCGGTGATCTCCGACACATCGTCCGGCCGAAGCTGCTGCGCCGTCCAGCGAAAGATCTGCCGAACCGATTCGGGCGGCCGGTCGCCCGAAGGCGTGCCCCAGTACGAAACCTGGTCTTCATCCGTGGTCGCCAACTGGGCGAGCACCGCCAGATCGCAATTGCCATGGATGAAGGCCGTGGGGATGTCGAGGTCCAGCAGACGCCGCAACGTCTCGTGCGGCATCGGACCGAGCACGACGTCGCCGCCGACGACGATGGCATCTACGTCGGCCCGACGAACTTCGTCGAGGACGGCTTCGAGGGCGGGGAGGTTGCCGTGGATGTCGTATAGGGCGGCGACGCGCATGGTCCAACCTTTCGCGAGAATCGACGGGATGACCCGGTGATCGTCGGGGCAATGTCGATCGACGGGATGAAGCGGTCCGCCTGCCTGGCGCGGGGGTAGAGGCGCCCATTCCCAGCTCGCGGACACGGTGCGCCCTGTAGAACTGGTCGGAGAACAGCGGCGTGACAACCTACGCGGCGCCCGTGCTGGCCGCTGTCGTCGTCGCCCCGCCGTGGTGGATGACGGCAGTGGTCACCGGCCGCGGACGGCGCCGCGCAAGGGCGACTAGCCGTCGAAGACCGACCAGCAGATCTCGTTGCGCAACCGCTGGTCGTCGAGCACGAGGTCGCGAATCGCCTCCGGCAGCTGCTCACGCTGCCATCGACACTCCCGCCGACCGGCACGATCGCCCTCGCCCTGCGGAGCGGCGGCCCGTGCAGCCTTGATCGCGTAGGCGGCGGCGCCGAGTTCATGCGCCGCGACATGAGCAACCGCCGCTGCCTGACCGGCGGCGTACGCCGCGTGCCTCGCGGCGCCGGTCAGGTCCCTGGCCGCCGCATTGGCATGACCGGCTTTCGCGCGCGCCTGCATCATCGAAATCTCGCCGCGCACCCATGCCCGTGCTGTCTCCACCGCCTCACGGGGCCGCGCATCCAACGGCCGCACCGCCTCGAAGAGGTGCAACACGTGCTCCGCGCAGTCCGCCGCCCAAAGGGCGAGCAGTCGGTGATGGGCGTCTTCCAGCGTGCCCCCGCGACGGATTGTAATGAATCTGGGGTCCCGCTGCTTTGGGAGGATCACGGCTCTGCCACCTTTTGCGAAACCTACCGCTTCCGGGCGTAGACCATCCGCTCGATCGGGCGGGAAGTGCTGCTCGATTGCGACGGTCACGGTCGGTCCGGCACCGGTCTTGCCTGCGGATTTGGTCAACGTGGACTCCCCCTGTGCGACCGCCCCCTGTCCGTCTGCACAGCAGACTCCTGCCCTAAATATAGCCCGAGGCTTCAACGCTTGGTATGAGGTAGCGGGCGGGCGCGGACGAGCTTGGCACAGTGGGGGTCGTGCCGCATAATCGCCGGTTCTAAGCCAGAGATCCACGGCAACGGGGGCAGCGAAATGCATGGGTTGTTGTCGACGCACGTGGCGCCGGCGGGAGTCGGGCGATGACCGCGCACGCGGTCGTGATCGCCGGAGGCGGCCCGACGGGCCTGGTGTTGGCGGCCGAGTTGGCGCTGGCGGGCGTGGACGTGGCCATCGTCGAGCGGCGCGAAAACCAGGAGCTCGCCGGGTCGCGCGCGGGCGGTCTGCAGTCGCGGACCATCGAGGTGTTCGATCAGCGCGGAATTGTGAGTCGGTTCCTCGCCGAGGGGCAGGTGGCGCAGGTCGCGGGCTTTGGCTCGACCCGTCTGGACATCAGCGACTTTCCCACCCGGCACCCCTACGGGCTCGGGCTGTGGCAGA
>JBDTSC010000258.1:0-5615 GCA_039931375.1 Ardenticatenales bacterium | reverse complement strand
CCGGCCAAGACTGGTGCGATCGCCCGGCAAGGACGCCCACGCGTGTCGCAATCGTGGCGCGCCGGCCCTCGTCGCGCCGCTCCCCCGCCGGTACACTCGCCCCGTGCTCATCGTCGCCACTGGTACCGAACTTGTCGTCCCCGCCACCGCCGCCACCGCCGCCGCCGTCGCCGTCGACGCCGTCGACGCCCCTCATACTCCGCGCACCGTCTCCGCCTCGCGCAACGCCCAAGGGGCCGCCATGAACACCACCTCATCCACCGCATCCACCGTATCCACCGTATCCCCCGAATCCACCGCCCTCCCCTCACCCCGCATCCGCGACCTGCCGAACGACGACCTGCCGCGCGAGCGTCTCGCCCGCCACGGCGGCGGCGCGCTCAGCACGGCGGAGCTCGTGGCGATCATCGTGCGCAGCGGCGGACCGGGCCAGAGCGCGCTGCAGATCGCCCAGACGCTGGTGGCGCGGTTCGGGCTGGTGGGCATCGTGCACGCCTCACTGGACGAGCTGTGCGCGGTGGCCGGCTGCGGCCCGGCGACGGCGGTGCAGCTCAAGGCGGCCGTCGAGCTCGGCCGCCGGCTGGCCGTTCCGCCGGCCGACACGCGCGTGCGGATCGCGGCGGCGGCGGACATTGCGCGACTGCTGGCGCCCGAGATGGCGCGGCTCGAGCAGGAGCACCTGCGCGTCGTCCTGTTGACGACGCGGCACGATGTGCTGGCGGTGCATGAGGTGTACAAGGGCTCGGTGAACCAGAGCCAGGTCCGGCCCGCCGAAGTGTTTCGGGAAGCGGTGCGACGGAACGCCCCGGCGGTCGTCGTCGTCCACAACCATCCCTCGGGCGACCCGGCGCCGAGCCCGGACGACATCCACCTCACCCGCCAACTCGTGCAGGCGGGCCGGCTGCTCGGCGTCCGCCTCGTCGACCACGTCGTCATCGCGGAGCACGGCTGGGCCAGCCTGCGCGAACGCGGGCTCGGGTTCGAGGCCGGATGACCGTTCGTTTCGCTATAATCGCCCCGTGTCCACGAACCAACTCTTCGACGAGTACCTCACGCCCGCTTCGGCGGCGGACGACGCCGACCTTCCGGCCGCGCCCGGCGACGTCGCACCTGGCGGCGCTGCGTCCGTCGGCGCTGCGTCCGTTGACGCCGCGCAGGCCATTCCCGCCACGCAGGCCATTCCCGCCACGCAGGCCGATCCCGCCCCGTCGCCCATCCCAACGCCGTCACCCTTCCCAGCACCGTCACCCATCCCAACACCGTCGCCCATCCCAGCCCCGTCGACGTTCCCCGCCGCGCCGCCCCGCGCCGCCGCGGGCGATGCGCACCGATCGCCGTACACCGGGCGCAGCGTACAGGGGCCGTTCCTGGCTTTCTGGTCGAACTTCGGCGCCGCGCTGTGCGGCGAACCGTTGACGGACGAGGTGCTGATCGACGGGCGGCGGGCGCAGGTGTTCGAGCGGCTTGTTCTGGGGGAGATCGGGCCGGACCGCGTCGCGCCGCTCGATGTCGGCGCCCAGTGGCTGGCGGCGATCGCCGATCGGGACGGCGGGCCGGGCGATATGCGGGGCGACCCGCTGGTCATCGCCGATCGGACGGCCGAGTTCGCGTCGACGCTTCGCGGCGTCGACGCCGACGCCGGCTGGACGCTGGGCGACGCCCCGGCGGCGGAGTACCCGCGTCGCGTGCTCGGCGACATCCGCTACATCGTCGTGCACCACACCGGGGCGGCGCCGTGGTTCGGGCACGAGGCGATCGGGCAGGCGCATCGCGACCAGTTCGGCTGGCCGGGCATCGGCTACCACTTCGTGATCGACGCGGACGGCGGCGTGCACCAAACGCAGGACCTGGCCGTCGTCAGCCACCACGCCCGCCAGTTCAACCCGGTCGCCGTGGGCGTCGCGCTGTGCGGCAACTTCGACGACTCGCCGCCGCCGGCCGGCCAGCTGGACCGCGCCGCCGCGCTGATCGCGCACCTGGTCGATCGGCTTGGGCTGCCGCTCGAGGCCGTCCGGGGGCACGGCGAGCTCGTGGCCACAAGCTGCCCCGGCCGAACGTTCCACGCCCAGTGGCGTCTGCCGCTGCGCGAGGCTGTCGCGCGCTACGCCGGCCGCGCAAGCGAACGCGCCGAAGTGCGCACGGTCGTACCCGTAGGCCCCGCCGCGCCGTGACCGAGGTACAGACACCGCTCCCGCGGCCTGGCTTCCAAGTGCGGCTGCCGGAGTTCGAGGGGCCGCTCGATCTGCTGCTGACCCTCATCCAGCGGGCATCCCTGGACATCTCGCGGATCGCGCTGGCCCACGTGACGGACGCCTTCCTGCGCTACGTGGGCGCCCTCGAGGCGATCGACGTGCAGGAGATCGCGGAGTTCTGCGACGTGGCGGGCACGTTGATGGTCATCAAGAGCCGCACCCTGCTGCCGGCGCCGCCCGGCGACGAGCCGGACGAGGACGCGGACGCCGCGGAGCTGCTCGAGCGGCTGCACGCCTACCGCCGGCTCCGCAAGGCGGCCGAGGCGCTGGGACAGCGCGAGGCGGCCGGCTACCGGACGTACCCGCGCGCGGCGCCGCCGCCCGAGGTCGTGCTGCCGCCGCCGGCGCCGGGCGAGGCGACGGCCGACGTGCTGGCCGCCGCGTTCCGCGCCGCGATCGCCGAGGCGCGCCTGATGGCCCTGGGCACGGACGATCCGACGGGCGCGGCGCCGCGGCCGCATCCGGTGCGGTTGGCGGAGCGATTCGAGGCGCTGCGCGGCTTGCTGCTCGCGCGGGGGCGGCTGACGTTTCGCGAGGTTGTGCTCGGCGGCTGTCCGCCCAACGTCAGCCCGCGGGAGTTCGTGATCGTCAGCTTCCTGGCGTTGCTGGAGATGCTCCGCCGCTGGGCGGTGTCCGTCCGCCAGAGCGAGCTGTTCGGCGAGATCCTCATCGAAGCGCAAGCTGGGCTGGCCGATGTGCCCGTGCCCGGCGAGCGCGCCACGCTGGACTGACGGCGTGGACATCGGCGTCGCTGCGTCGGCCCGTGCCGCCGTCCGTGCAATCCGCCGCTCGTCCCGATCCAATCGCGTCGATACCGGGTCGCGCCCGATCGTTCGGGCAGCCCATCAAGGAGAGTTCCCGTGGAGTTCCACAGCACCATCCGCATCGATGCACCGGCCGACCGCGTCTGGGCGACGGTCATCGACCTGTCCAAGCTGATCGCGCGCGCGCCGGGCGTCGTCGCGGTCGAACCGGCGGATGTCGTACCCGTCCAGGGGGCCAGCGTCACGGTGACGGTCGAGCAGGGCGGCCGCCGGGTGCGCGTGCCCGCCACGCTGCGCACCATGACGCCGCCCAGCCGTCTCGTCATCGACGCGGAATTGCCCGAGCCGATCGGCGCGCCGGGCGAGGCGACGCTGGTGCTGACGCCGGCCGGCACGGCCACGGACGTGCAGCTCGGCGTCACCGTCAAGCTGGGCATGCTCAAGGAGATGGCCGCCAAGGCGATCGTCGGCGCGCGGGGGCAGGCGGCGCTCGACGAGGCGCTGGCCGGGCTGAAGCGGCAGGTCGAAGGCGCGTGAAGGCCGCTCGGGGCCGGCGCGGCCTCGTCGCCGCGGCGCGCCTGGTGGCGCGGGCGAACGTGGTCCTCGGCGCGGCGCTGGTCCTCGGCGCGGCGCTGGCGGCCGGCGGCGCGGGCGGGGCGGCGGCGACGTCCGTCGCGGCCGCCGATCGGCCGTACGGCCTGCCGTTCGCCGAACCGTCCAGCCTGGCGACGTGGACGATCAGCCAGCCGTACGGCAACACGGTCTATGCGTTCTTCGAACGAAACCAGATCTATCGCAGCGGCCAGGGCCTTCACATGGGGCTCGACCTGGCATGCGCCTGCGGCACGACGGTCCGCGCGATCGCCGACGGGACCGTGCTGAGCGTGGACGGCCAGGGGGGGGCGCCGCCGCACAACCTGATGATCGACCACGGCGACGGCTACGTCAGCTTCTACGGGCACCTTCTCGAGCACGCGCCGGTGTCCGTCGGGCAGCACGTCGCGCGCGGCGAGGCCGTGGCCTTGTCGGGGGACATGTACGGCACGTGCTACAGCTCGCCCCACCTGCACCTCGAGATCCGCGACCGGTCGCTGGCGCGGCTGTACAACCCGGTGCAGTTCATCGACGCGGACTGGCACAGCCTGCTCCTGATCGGGAGCAAGCCGCAGAGCTACGAGCGCGATCTGTCCGACCCGCGGCGCTGGCAGTCGTTCGACGACCAGCCGCCGATCGATCTCGGCGGCCGGCTGTTGAACGACTTCGATCAGCCGTACCCGAACGACGAGTCGTAGCGGCCGGCGGGGATCGAGATGCGACGTGCGGCGTTCTCGTTGACGGTTGGCGCAATGTGCGCCGCCGGCGGCCTGCTGATCGTGCAGCAGCAGCGCCCGGACTGGCTGGCCGGCGCCGGCGACGCCCTCGGCCGGATGACGGCCAACGTGCCGCCGCTCGGCCCGATCGCGGGCTGGGATGCGCCCGCCGCCGCGGATGGGCCTCACCCGCAATCGACGCCCGGCCGAACGGTCGCGTCGGCGCGCGCCGATGGGCGCGGCGACCGGCCGCCTGTTATCTCGCCCGACATCACACCGGCCCCAAGCCCGCACCCGGCCGCGGTGAGCAGCGACGGACAACTGGCGCCCGCGCCGCGCAGCGTGGATCGTCCGCTGTTCCCGGGGCGCCCGCGCCAGATCGTGCCGGACGGCTGCTGCACGGGCGCGTGGTGGGAGGCCGACTCGAGCGGGCTCGACTTCATCGACCACCCGCCGGGCAGCCAATCGACCGCGATCTACACCGCCAAGCTCTGGCCGCCCGGCGGCCAGCCGACGGTGTTGGACACCGCGGTCGGCCTGGCCAGCGGCGCGGCGCGCTATCGAATCCGGCAGTCGGGCACCGACAGCATCGTCCACGACACGACGGACGGCTCGGAGTGGTCGCTGCCCACGGACGGCAATCCCGTCCGCATCACGCCGGACGGAACTCGCGCGGTGTGGTGGGAGTCATGGGGCGGGCGGGCGGACATCGACAACCTCGTGCGGGTGTACAGCGCCGACATTCACGGCGCGGACCCGCACGAGCTGGTGGCGCTGTTCGGGGCGATGGTGCCGGCGTGCATGCCCGAGGGAGCGCGCTGCCTGGTGGTCGGACGGCCGGTCAAGGACCAGGCGCTCTTCGTGCTCGGGCTTCTGGACACCGTCGGCGGTTCGATGATCGAGCTGGCGCGCGGCACGTTCATGTCGGACGCGACGCTGTCGCCCGATGGCCGCTGGGTCGCGTTTACGCTGTCCCTCAACCACGATCATCCCGAGCGCAACGGCGTCTTCCTGGCGCCGACGTTCGTCGAGGAGATCGGGCGCATCAAGAAGCTCGAGTTCGAAGGCGCATACCGCTGGCGAACACCGAACCGCCTGGTCTACGTCCCGATGCACCCGGACGGCAGCAACCACATCGTGTGGGAGATGGCGGCGGACAGCGGCGTCGCGCGCCCGATCATCGGCCCCGAGGCGCAGATCCGGATCGCGAACAACGACTGGTCCATCTCGCCGGACGGCGCGACGATGGTGTGGGTGGACGAGCGCGGGCGGGGGCTGTGGGCGGTGGA
>JBDTSC010000257.1:0-5634 GCA_039931375.1 Ardenticatenales bacterium | reverse complement strand
CGCCCAACGCGGACTTCCGCGCCGTCTGGGCCATAATCGACGCCCCGCACGGACGACTCGGATCGCTCCAGCCACGACTGGCCGCCTGCCTTGAACGACCTGCCCACCCACCTCTCCCTGACCCACCTCACCCTCACCCACCAAGCCATCGCCACGCTGCTGACCGTCCTGTATACGGTCGGCTTCGCGATGGTCGGCGTGTTCTCGCTGCGCGCCGCCGTGCACATCGTGTTGTGGCTGCGCACGCGAGGCCGGGCGCCGGTGGTGCCGGCGGACGATCCGGCGGCGATGACGACGCCCGCTGCGTCCGTGCCGTTCGTCACGGTGCAGCTGCCGGTCTACAACGAACGCTACGTGGCATCCCGGCTGATCGATGCGGCGTGCGGGCTGGAGTGGCCGCGGGATCGCTTCGAGGTGCAGGTCGTCGACGACTCGACGGACGAGACGCGGGCGATCATCGACGAGGCGGCGCGGCGCTGGCAGGCGCGGGGCGTCAGCGTGCACGTCGTGCGGCGGGCGGATCGCGCGGGCTACAAGGGCGGGGCGCTGGGCGCGGCGATGCGGGTGGCCAAGGGCGACGCGCTGGCCGTGTTCGACGCGGACTTCCGCCCGCCGGCCGACTGGCTGACGCGCGTGATGCCTTACCTGACGGGCGATGTCGCGGCCGTGCAGACGCGCTGGGGCCATCTGAACCGCGACCAGAACATGCTCACGCGCGTCCAGGCGCTCAGCTTGGACGGCTACTTTGCGATCGAGCAGACCGCGCGCAGTCGCTCCGGCCTGGCTCTGCACTTCAACGGCAGCGCGGGCGTCTGGCGCCGTGCCGCGATCGACGCCGCCGGCGGCTGGTCCGGCGCGACGCTGTGCGAGGACGTCGACCTCAGCTACCGCGCGCAGCTGGCCGGCTGGCGGATCGTCATGCTGCCCGAGTTCGAGGCGCCCGCCGAGCTGCCGGCCACCGTGCGCGCCTTCAAGCGCCAGCAGCACCGCTGGGCCAAGGGCACGGTGCAGTGCGCGCGCCGGTTGATCGGGCCGATCTGGCGCTCCGACTGGCCGCTGGCCAAGCGCGTCCACGCGATCGCCAGCCTGTCCACGTACTTCGTGCAGCCGATGCTCGTGCTGCTGTTCCTGGGCGCGCCGCTGCTGGCGGTGTGGCAGCCGCGGTTTCACCCGCTGCTGCTGGCGTTCTCGGTGCTGGCGTTGACGATGCCGGTATTGGTGGGATTGGGGCAGTACGCGCTGACGCCGGAGCCGCGGACGTGGATGGGGCGGTTGGTGTGGTATCCGTGCCTGTCCGTCGTGGCGGCGGGGATGACGTTGAACGGGGCGTTGGCGGTGATGGAGGCGCTCGGCGGGGCGTCGGGCGAGTTCGAGCGGACGCCGAAGGCGGGTGAGGGCGGCGCTGACGATCCGGCTTCGCCCATCGCGTCCCGTGCCGCGTCCCGTCTCGCGTCGTCTCAGGGCGCATCCGACGTCCCCTCCGCGGGCGGTGATCGCGTCCCGATCGACGGCCAGTCGCTGGCCGAGGCGCTGCTGGCGGCCTACGCTTGGTGCGGGATCGCGCTGTCCGTGGATCGGCATGCGTGGGGCAGCGTGGTGTTTATGGCGACGTTTGCGTTGGGGTACAGCTACGTCGCGGGGTGGTCGATTGTCGAGGGGGTGGTGATGGCGGGGGGGCAGAGGGGGCGGTGGAGGCGGGGGAGACGGGGGCAGCGGCAGGGGCAGCGGCGGGGGCGGGTTGGGGGGGCGGTGTCGTAGGGAGACCAATCATGACTATGCGACTGAGCGGGCCACTCTGGGTGATCTTCGTAGCGACGACAATACTGTTTCTTGGTCCTAGCCGTCAGTCAATCGCCGCAGAAGTGAGCCAATGCACGATCGTGCTCTATGACAATATTGTCAGCTGTGTGGCAATGCCAGACGCCCAGGTGCTGATTGAGGTTGTCAGCGCATCGGGCGAACGGCGCGGGGCCGGCTCTGGATGGTCGGACCGACGGACAGGACAGTTCTCGGTACCCATCGTAAGCGACGACGGATCCACGAGGACCGTAATCCAGCCAGGCGATCAGTTGCACATAGGGACTGAGGCTTCCGAAGGTGTCACCCTTCCCATACCCGAACTCTATGCCAATGTGAGCGCGGACGGCACGGCCCTCACGGGACAGGGTGAAACAGACGCCACACTGTCGTTCATGCGTGGCCGGATTACCCTGGACTCTGCGGGCTTATCACCGATCGCTGTCGAGCCAAACGGCCGCTTTGCGGTCCCATTGATTCCAGCTTTTCTGCCAGGAGAAGTTGGGTTTGTTCGACAGCAACAACCCGGGCTTGGGGATGTGTACGCGATTGTCGCCGCGCCGACGCTCCGTCTGTTTGTAAGTCCGCCGCGCCTAGTGGGTACGGTGTCACCAGGCACATCGATAATACTGAACGTGGACCACGCTGGGATCGCTCGGCGTAGTGGTATGACCGTTACGAACGAGTCGACTGGGACACCGGGCGCCTTTGTTCTGCCGCTGGGCCAAGTGGATGCCGGGGACGTTGTTGACCTCATGATCCACGGGCCAGGCGGTGAGGTGACCGCGATACCTCTCGGGTCGCTGCCAGCGCTATGGGTGGCCATTGACCGCGCTCAGTCACGAATGTACGGCATCGCCCCCCCAGGGCAACAAGTGCGCGTTCGCGCTGGCCCGCTCTCGGTGCTGCGCCGAGGTGTCGCGCCGATCGATCAGAGCGTTGAAGCGGCGGAGGACGGCGCGTTTTCGGTCGATGTTCATGACGCATCCGCGCCGATCGGAGCCGGTTGGTTCGCGGATGTGTCGTACGAACTGAATCCGTCGGTGGAGATCGCTGCGCGGTATGTGCTTCCGATGGTTCGCACCGAGGTATACGGTTCGAGCATAAGCGGCAATGTGGATCCGGAGAGCCCGATCACCGTCACGCTGCGAGGACCGGGGGGTGAGAATAACGCGCAGATGCGCTTAAGGACCGGCATCGATGGCGCGTTCAGCGCGCAGCTGGTCGGGCTCGGGCTGGCGCGTGCCGCACAGATCGAACCGCAAGACATGATTGTAATCGACAGCGGGGCCGGCGGAGATCCGATGGAGATACGAGTACCACAACTGTCGGCGATTACCGACCGAGAACACGGACAGATCAATGGACGGGCCGAGCCGGGCGCACTGGTCGAAGTGTTCACCAGCGGGGCCACAGCACCATTGACGCAAGCGAGGGTGGGGGTAGACGGCACCTATCAGGTCGCCGCCCCGGGGATAACGTGGGGCAGTGCGGGGATCGTGCGGGTGACGATGAGCAATGACCATGTGTTTGACATTCGTTGGGCCGTGCTAAGCGTTGAGGTCGATCTCGATCCACCGACGATGACGATCGCGGGCATAGGGCTCCCCGGCAGAACCGTAACCGTTGAGGTCACCGACACCAGCGGTCGCCGAGTGGCTGAGCTGCGTGAGGACCTGGCCGCCATCAGCACTGGAGATGTCCATTGGTTGCTGCCGATGCTCGACACGGCGGGACTGCCGGCCCGTCTTCAGGCCGGCGACACGGTCGATGTCAGCGTCGGAGATGAAACGCGGCGCTTCACTATCCCGACGTTTGATATAAGGCCGGATATGGCAACCAACACGATCGCAGGGCGAGCGCGCCCGCATGCCGTGGTCACACTCGCTGCACGGCGCCCCGAACTCGGGATTCAGCCCATATTCTCCGACGCCATCATCGTGACCGCCGACGTCAGCGGGTCGTTTTTCGCTGCCCTGCCAGATGTGTTCCGACTCGGTCACAATGATCGGATCGTCGCCACCACCGAGGCGGACGATGGTGTGATGCTGCGGCGTAGCGCTGTGATCCCCGGCGCCATAGTCAACCTTACGACGGCGACGCTTCGAGGCGGCCTGGGCCACGAAGGCGCGTTCTCGCTGCGGCTCCTGCGACAGGGGCGGGATGTTGCGCTCGGCGACGACACGGTTCGCGCCGATTCCGGGGGCCAATTTGTGTTCGAGGTACACGATGTTAACAACGGCCCAGAGACGCTGTCACCCGGAGACATCGTTCGAATCATCGATCAGGCGAACGGGGATGAGGTGTTGTCGATAACCATTCCGTCGGTATCGGCAGTGGTCGACTGGGCCACGGGATCGCTGACTGGGCTCGCGCCCTTGGACCATAATGTGTGGATCGTTGCATCGCCGGCGCAATTTCGTGGTTTCGATGTCGAGCACGCGCAAGGGAGCCTGCACCCGAGTCGGCTGGCCGATGGGGGGTTCGCGGCACGGCTGGCCGACTTCGAGGACGGGCTTGGTGCGCGGACGGGCATCGAAGCGCGGCCGGGCGTACGTCTGGAGGTGCGATCGCAACAACCGAATGGTACGCAGTTCGTCCGCCAAATGGCCGTCCCCCTCGTCAGCGCCGCTGTAGGAGGCGGGGCGATCTGCGCTCTCGGCGACCCAGGCGCCGAGGTGTCGCTCGCCCTGCGCGCAGTGGGCGGATCAGCAACCGCGGCATTGGCGACCGGTCGCTTGGGACCGAACGGGCGCTACAGTGCTGGGTGGTTGGACTCGGGTGGCAAGAGCACGATTGCGCACGCGGGTGACCGTGTGGTTGGTCACATCGGCGGCGTCGCGATTGACGTTGCTCTCGGCGCCCTGACCCTGGCACCATCATGGAACGCCGGTGTCCCGGCAGGCCGAGCGCTCGATGCGTCGCGTGTCCTGGGCACGGCAGCTCCGGGGAGCAAGTACTTCGTTTCGCTGGTAGACAGCCACGGCGACGAGTGCTTCGCCGGGCTTGATTCGAACCACTTCTATACGTACGGTCGAACCGATGCCGCTGGACGGTTTTCGGCGACTACCGAGTCGGTCGATGTGGGTATGGGCGTCGAGGTCGCGCAGTACGCGGCCTCGGGTCACCGGTACTACCGGCGCGCGGATCGGCTGAAAGTGCGCGCCCAGATCGGCGGTCGGCGCATTGAGGTGCGCGCAGCCCCAGACACCGCGGTTGAGATCGAGTGGACCCGCGCCGGGACCGTCGCCGGTCGATTCCAGGGCGTGACCGATGGGTTTGGCGTGCTTGGTGCGATGCTCGGGGCGCCACGAGCGGGGGTGAGCGTGTTGACGGCGGGAGACCAGATCGAGGTCACGTTGGCCGGCGAGCATGGTGTCTTGGTCGTTGAACCGCTCGACATCGACGATCAAGGCACGGCAGGCCTTCTTGGAACCGCGCCACCCGGCCGCGCGGTGCGCATCGACGCAATGCTGAGGGACGAGCGGACGCTGCACTTCACTGTCCCATCCGACGAGCGCGGACGGTTCAGCCTCACCCCTGCGGATCTGCCGTCACGGCGCGACTGGCAGCTCGATGACGTCGACACCATCGAGGCTGCGATTACGGTCGAAGGCGGACATGAAGTGTTCCTGCGACTTGGTGAACGGACCGATCTGCCAGACGACGGGGTACGGCGGTTGTGGCTTCCGATGATGCTGCGTCGTTGAAGCGGGTCACCTCGCTGATGTGCTCTAGGGCTGGCACGGAGGCGAGCGGATAAGGGGCGAGGGCTGCCTTTACGAATACGGCCAAGGCTCAGAAGTTCCCGGATTCACGTCGCCCCCTCTGTAGCGA
>JBDTSC010000256.1:0-5681 GCA_039931375.1 Ardenticatenales bacterium | reverse complement strand
GTCCGTGATCGCCGTCCGCGAGTTGTTGGGAAATACCAACGTGCTGAGCGTCGCGGTGGCGCCGGACGGGCGCGTCTGGTTGGGGACGATGGACGGTGCGGCGCGCCGCGAACCGGACGGCACCTGGACGATATTGGGCCTGCCCGGCACCATCTCGCGCGGCTTCGGGTGGGGCAGCATCACCGCGATTGCGTTCGACAAGGATGGGAACGCCTGGCTCGGGACCGGCAAAGGATTGCTGCGCGTGGACACCGGCGGCGCATGGCGGCAGTACGAGGAGAACGATCACCGAGCCGTCCACGACGTCGCGGTCGATCTCGACGGCAATGCCTGGATCGCGCGCAGCGTCAGAGACCTAATCCGGGTTTCACCGGACGCGCCCATGAGCGGGAGTGCCGGGCGATTGACCCTCACCAAAGCGGATGGACTGCCCAGTCAATTCGTGTCGGCCATCGACTTCGACCAGGAAGGCCGGTTGTGGGTAGCTTGGTACGATGGGATCGCGGTGCGCAATCCGGACGGCACTTGGACGACGTGGAAGGGGGAGCTTGGCTTTACGCTGCCGTCCCGTGCTGTCAGTGGGCTCGACGCCTCCGGCGACGAACCTGTGGCGGCCGCGTGGGGCATGGCGCTGCGGCGCGATCGTGACCATGCGAGCGGAACGTGGACATCCTTCGAGCCATCCTCGAGTCTCGGCGCCAGCCAGGCGGTGAGCGGCATCATCGTGCTCCCGGACGGCGAGGTCGCCGCGGGCATTGAGGCCGGGGGTGGTCCGGGAGGCTTGGCGATTCGAGACAACGCCGGCTTGTGGCGCCTGTACCCGCTAAGCGATGCGACGCCCGGTGCTATCGGGTCCAACGACTTCGGTCCGCGCGACATCGTCCCGGTGATGGAGCCGACCAACGCTGCCTGGGACGGCAGCCTTTGGCTGGTGGGCAACGACAACTTGTACCGCTGGCGGAGTGCCATCGACGGCAGACCTGGCCGGCTCGAGCGCGACGTCAAGCCGCCCGACCACGATTGCCTTTTTCCAAGCCATCTGGCCGCACCGTCGCTAGGATCGCTCTGGCTGGCCTGCGGCAGCGGCGACGGACAAGTGTCACCCAGCATGTGGCAACGAGGGACGGGCATCGATGCCAAGTGGACGGCGGTGGCATTGCCTGAGGGCAGGGAGATCTTCGACCTTGCGGTCGGACCTGGCGCGGTGGTTTGGGCGGCCGCCTACGACGCTGCCTACCGCATGACCTCGGACGGCTGGCAACGCGTTACCGCAATACTGGATGGGAACGATCTTTTCATATGGCAAATCGCGTTCGATCGCCGCGGTGACGCTTGGCTGCTCGAGGGAGTCGAGGGTCACGTCGTGGTCCAGCCGGCGAGCGGACCACCGCGGACGATTCACCTGCTGCCCAACGATTGGGCGCAGACGTTAGCACCGGACCCCGCTGGCGGTATGTGGGTTGGCACGGATGCGGGGGTTGCCTTCGTCGATCCCGCGGGCGTCGTAACCACGGCAAACGTACCGGACCCGCCGTCGACGCCGGCCGGTCAGTCGACAAACTGGAACCAGGTGCGCAGCCTGGCCATCGGATTGCGCGGCGAACTGTGGGTGGGCACGCCGATGGGCGTGGCGCGCTGGCGGTAAGCCACCGAACGTCGGGGCGCACGAGCTGCCGAAGCGGCGTATGCAGTCCTTCAGTATTCCGGCCGCGCTCCGTCACAAGTACGCGATCCGCGACGGGACACGCATCCTGGTGGAGGATGCCGGCGATCGGATCGTGTTGCGGCCGGTCACCGATGTGATGGTGCGGAAGCTGCGCGGATCGCTCAAGGGCGGCGGTGCGCTGCAGACACTTCTGGAAGGGCGCCTTGCAGAGCGCAAACGCGAGGCGTGAGCGCGGGCGTCGTGGTGCCTGACAGGACGCCATAGCCGTTTACGGTCCGCGGCGCCCGTCAATGCCTACTCCTCTTCGGGTACTTCGGCCCCCAGCGCCCCCGGCACGCCCCCCTAGCCATGACATCGCCGCCGCGTCGTGACTACCGCCGGAACGCCACCGGCATGTAGCACCACGGACGGCCGTGCACCCGTCCCGCCGTCGCCGTCGCCTGCCCCGTCGGCGTCGGCCCCGGCGTGCGCGTGGCCGTGGCGGTCGGTGTCGCGGTCGGCGGCGGCGCGTTGCCGGGTGTCCACGCGAGCGTGAGCGATGCCGGGCCGGCCGGGTCGTTGAACTCGAGGCGCAGGTTGTGTCCGCCCGCGCCGAGCCAGAGGTCGGCCGCCGCATCGACGTCGGGCGCGCCGAAGGCATCGACGGCCAGGCGGTCGTCGACCCACAGGCGGACGCCGCCCTCTGCGCGCACCGCGAAGCGCCATGCGCCCTCGTCGAAGCGGGCGTGGCGGGTTAGGCGGGCCGAGAAAGCGTCGGCGGGTAGGCCGGGGGCGGGAGTGGTGTCGCCCCAATCGAGCGACAGGTCGCGGACGCCGCCGACGTCATCGACTTTCGTGACGGCGGCGGGGCGGCCGGCGAGCCAGCGGTTGGCGAAGTACGTGGCGCGCCAGTTGGACGCGTAGTCGGCGCCGAAGACCTCAACCTCGCCGGTCGTGCGATCGGGTACGAACAGGCGGCCATCGGGGGCGACGGTGATGCCGATCGGCACGGAGAAGCGGTGGTCGATGGCTTGGGCGTTGGTTTGCCAGGCGATGCGCAGCACGCCATCTGGGTTGAAGGCGGCAAGGCGCTTGCCAAATGTAAACGTGGCGTAGACGGTGCCGTCCGGCCCGACATCGACACCGGCGACGCCGTCGATCGGCATGGGCCAGGTCGACAGCGGCCGGCCGGCGGCGTCGAACCGAAGGATGCGGTCGTTGGCCTGATCCGTCACGTAGACCGTACCGTCCGGCCCGATCGCCACCCCCACCGGTCCTTCGGCGATCCCTTGCTCCCAATCGCCCGCCTTCCAGCGCCCGATCAGCCGGCCATCAGCGCCGAGGTGCAGAACCTCCTGGCGACCGTTGTCGGCCACCCAGAGCGACCGGTCCGCCGCCACCGCGATGCCGATCGGGCAGCTCAGCTCGCCCAGACCAGGCACGTCGAGCCACGGATCGAGCGTCGCACCGGTGGCGTCGAAGCGCAGGACGCCAGGCGCATTGCAGTCGGTCACGTACGTCGTGCCGTCGGGCGCCACGGCGACGTCGTACGGCTCGCTGATGACGCTCGTCTCGGGCGTCGGCGCGCCGAGACGCCCCATGAGTAGACCATCGGCATTGAAGTGATAGACCGCCTTGCGGTCGCCGTCGACCAGGAACCACGACCCGTCCGGCGCGAACGCGACGCTCTCGGGCGACACGACGCTCACCCGGCCCGGGTCGAGCCCGCCCCAAGTGGCGATCTCGATCCCGGCCGGCGTCAAGCGGCGGATCGTCCCGCCCTCCGCCGCCACGACCGCCAACGTGCCATCCGGGCTCACGGCGATGCCGTGCGACTTGGCGCCGACGTCGATGGTGGCGCGCGCCTGGCCGTCGACTGTGAACCGAGACAGCATTGTTGATTGGTCGTCGGCCAACCAGACGTCGCCGGACGGGTCGACGGCCAGGCTGATGCGACGGATCTGCCCAGACGAATTTTTCGGGATGCGCCAAACACCCTTTGGCGTACCGTCGGCACCATAGCGCAGGATCCGCTCGTCCTCGTCGTCCGCAACGATCACGGTGCCGTCGGGCGCCACGGCGATGTCCTCCCACCCGGTCAAGAAGTCCACGCCAGGTGAGCTCGTGTCCCACTCGCCGAGCTGGGCGCCGGCGGCGGAGTAGTGCGTCACGCCGAAGTCGTCCGCCACGTACACGCTTCCATCGGGTCCGACGGCGATCCCCAATGCGATGTAGGAGCTGATCGGCCAACTCGAACGGTACGTGCCATCAGGGGCGAACGTCTGCACGCGCCGGTTGACCCTTTCGAGGTCATGGTCGAGTACAAGAACGGCACCATCTGCCGCCAGCGCAACGTCGATCGGCGCGCTGAACTGGCCCGGCGCGCTCCCGCCGCTGCCCCACATGTTCAAGACGGTGCCGTCCGGACCGAAGTGCTGGACGCGGCGGTTGAAGCGGTCGACGACGTAGACGGAACCGTCGGCCGCGGCCGCGATGCCTTGCGGCTCGGCCAGGAACGCGGGACCATACTGCGTCGGCGTGAAGCTGAACTGGTAGACGTGCGGCGTGATCGTTCCCTGGGCAACCGTCGCGGGGACAGATGCCGTCGGCGCGAGGTCGGCGGCCAGGGCCAGGGCGGTGGTCGTGGCGACGACACTGACGCGGCGTGGCAAAGGGGCGCGAAGCATGGGCGGGCTACCTCGTCAGTTCGTTGCGCGGTGGATGCGTGGGGCGTGCGCCAATCATGACACGTCAAAGTCGGTCCAGGTGACACCCATTCGGTGGCGGGCGATCCGGCGCCCCGCGATGTCGCCACCCGCTGTCACGCCAAATGCCGTCCATCCCCGCCCGTCACCACCCCCACCGCCCGCACTATCGCCCCGAGCTTTCTCTCCGCCACCCCCGCCCCCGCCATCGGCGCATCCGCGAACGTCGCGAAGCCGCAGTCGGGCGTGAGGAGCACGCGCTCGGCGCCGAACACCCGCACCGCCCGCTCGATCCGCCGGACGATCGCGTCGACCGGCTCGACATCGCCATGCTTCTGGTTGACCACCCCCACGCCGATGCGCTTGCCCTGCGGCAGCTCGGCCAGCACCTCGATCTCGCCGGCGCGCGGCGTGCACAGCTCGAGGAACAGCGTGCCCACGGGCGCATCGGCCAGGAAGGGCAGCAGTGGACGATAGTCGCCCGCCAGCGCGTTCGCCTCGTCGCGGGACCAGTTGCCGCGGCAGATGTGCAGTGCCAGCCGCTGGCGCGGCAAGCCCGCAGTCACGCGCATCAAGAGGTCGTGCGCGAACGCCAACTCGTGGGCAGCGTCACGGCGATCGGACAGCGCGCCGCACATGAACGACCGCCCGCCCGTCGCGCCGCTGAACACCACCTCCGTCAGCACCGGCTCGTCGAACTGGACGATTGCCGCACCGCCCGCGAGCAGATCGTGCACCTCCTCGCGCAGCACCCGGACGATGTCGTCGGCCAGCGCCTCGCGCGACGCGTAGACCTGGTCGGCGACGCACTCCAGCCACATCGTCCGCGAGAGCAGGTACGGGCCGGGCAGCGCCACCTTCACGGGCCGCTCGGTCAGCGTCCGCGCGAACGCCAGCTCGTGCGTGGCGATACCGCGGCGGCGCGACAGCGGGCCGAAGACGGCCGGGTGGCGCACCTCGGCGGCAGGAATGTCGAGCGAGCGCATCTCGGCCTCGAAGTGCGCCGGGTCGTCGACGAGCGGCAGCAGATCGACCAGCGGGATGAGCTGGCAGTTGTCGAGCCGCGCCCCCACAAAGCTCGCGTAGTTGTCCCGCCGCTGCTCGCCGTCCGTCACCACATCGACGCCCGCCCGCTCCTGCGCCGCCACCGCCAGCCGCACCGCATCGTCCGCCGCCGCCTCGAACGCCGCCTCGTCCAGCCGCCCCTCGAGCCGCTCGTGCAGCAGCCGCCCCAACCACGCCGGCCGCGGCCAGCTGCCGATGCCCATGACCGATAGCGGCGCGATCGGCGCCGCGGGCGCGGGCTCCGGCAGGCGATCCGGAATGAACAC
>JBDTSC010000255.1:0-5682 GCA_039931375.1 Ardenticatenales bacterium | reverse complement strand
TCCTTCCCCGACAGTACGGCCCATCCCCCAAGCGCGCAAGTACGTCGCCCCCCTTGACACCGCCGCGCCCCCCGCGCGATGATTGCCCGCTCGCGGCCCCGCCCGCCCCCTCCGCCTCCCGCCCCGCCGCCCGCCCCACCGCACACCCCCGGCCACGCGCAACGCTGCCCGGCAGCCCTCGCGCCGCCTACGATCGCCCGGAGCGACCCCATGACCATGTCCATCCAACGAAGTCTCCGCCCGAACGGCCGGATTTCGCGCCACATCGCGGCGTCGTTGTCCTTCGTCGCCGTGCTCGCGGCGGCGACGCTTCGCCCGCACGGGGCAGCGGCCCAGGCGCCCGAATGGCGGGTGGAGGACCCTGGCACCGGCCAGACGCTGCGCTCCGTCGCGGCCGTGGACCACGACCACGCCTGGATCATCGGCGGCGACGGCGACAGCGACTGCGTGATCCGGCGCACGGAGAACGGCGGCGCGCACTGGCAGGGCGTCTACTGCGACGCCGGGCTGCGGCCGGAGTCGATCGCCTTCGTCGACGTGAACAACGGCTGGATCGTCGGCCGTGGCGGGCTGATCCTGCGCACCACGAACGGCGGCGTGAACTGGTCGGTCCAGCGCTCGGACACGACGGACGCGCTCCTCAACGTGTTCGCCTTCGACGACCGCACGGCCTTTGCCGTCACCCGCGGCAGCGAGATCCTGACGACGACCGACGGCGGCGCGAAGTGGAACCGCCGCTCGTCCGGCCAGAGCGAGGGCCTGTTCGACAGCTACTGGTTCGACCGCTCGAACGGCGTCGCCGTCGGCAGCGGCGGCCTGGTCATCCGCTCGACGGACGGCGGACGCAAGTGGCGCAAGATCGACGCGGGCACGGATCAGCGCCTGTACGCGATCACGTTCAGCGACCCGCGCCACGGCTACTTTCTGGGCAACGACCTGCGCTTCAGCGAGGACGGCGGGGAATCGTGGCATCAGCAACTGCACGGCCCCAAGACGATGACGGACATCGCCTTCGCCCCCAACTCGGCCACGATGGGCTGGCTGATCGGCGACGAGGGCCTGATCATGCGCACCATGGACGGCCGCAACTGGTTCGAGGACGGCGCGGACCTGACCGGCCGCAGCATCCGCGGCCTGGCCGTCGTCGACGCCGAGAACGTCTGGGCCGTCGGCACGGGCGGCACGCTGCTCCATCGCGTCGGCCCGCGCACAATGCCGACCGAGCCGGCACAGCCCACCGCCACCGCCGTCCCACCGACGCAAACGCCGGTGCCGCCGACCGCGACCCCGTCGCCCACGGTGACCCCGACGCCCACGCCGTCCGGCCCATGGGTCAGCGTCGAGCCGCTGGGCGTCCCGCTCCTGGTCGGCTCCCCCGGCGCGCGCTCGCTGACGATCGCCTACGGCAACTTCGGCGCTGCCGCCGACATCTCCGCCACGCTGCGCGGCCCGGTCCTGTTCACGACAGGACAGACGGACCTCACCGCCCCCGTGTTCCCGATCGGCGGCGCAGGCACGTTCGCCGTCGCCGTCCGGTCCGTCCAGGGCGCCAAGCCCGGCGTGCCGTGGGCGATGACGGTGCACATGGACACCGCCGCGGTCGAGCGAACCGGCGTCATCGCGTGGCAGTCGCGGTTTCCGTGGCTGCTGATCCGTAAGTAGGGCGCTTGCGGGGCGCATCCGCACCCCGCATCCCCCAGGGGCCGAGTGCGCCCGCGCTCGCGGAGGCAGAATGGGCCAGCGGTCCGGTTCGGCCTCACCCCCCGCCCGCCCGCTCGACGATCTCCGGCCGCTCCCGAAACATCCGCGCGAACACGCCCAACTCACCTTCGACGCCCCAGCGCTCCAGCTGCCAGTCGGCGCGCGTATCGATCTCGAGGCGCAAGGGCTCACCCGCCGTGGCGCGCGTGAATCGCGCCGCGGCGACGGGCGCCGTGTGCGTGCGGTCGAGGCTCTCGGCCAGGCGGAGCAGGATCGCCAGCGGGCGGACCTGACGTCGGGCGCTGAGCGGGAGGGCGCGGTACTCCGGGCGGGCCTTGTTCGGGAACCCCTTGCGGTGAAAGCGGGCCACGGCGGCGATCACCGCGATCTCGTCGCTGTCGAACCCGAGCAGGGGGGCGTGGCGGATCAGGTAGTACGTGTGCTGTTCGTGGGCGCTGTAGGAGAGGAACGCGCCGATGTCGTGCAGCATCGCGGCGTGCGCCAGGATCTCGCGCGACCGGGCGCTCAAAGAGTGCAGGCCGACGTCGCGGGCGCTGTCGAAGAGCCCGAGCGCGAGCCGGGTCACGTGGGCGTGGTGCGCCTCGTCGAACTGGCAGCGGCGGCCGAGCTGCAGCACGCTCTGCTCGCGCACGGTCAGCCCCTGGCGCAGCAGCGGGTAGTGGCGGTCGATGTCGTCGACGATCAACCCTTCCCGCAGGCCCCGCTCGCTGATCTCGATCGCCCCGACGCCCAGCTCGGTCAGCAGCGTCTCGAGGATCGCCGCGCCGGCGACGATGATGTCCGCGCGGGCCGGGTTGAGGCCGGCCACCCGCCGCCGTTCGGCCAACGGCAGGCGGCAGAGCAGCGCGGCCACGGCGCGCAGTTGGGCCAACGTCAGCCCGTCCGCCGGCCCGCGCGGCCTGCCGTACGTCAGGCGCGCCGCGATGTCGGCCAGGTTCTCCGCCGTGCCGGACGAGCCGATCGCCACTTCGACCGGCAGGTGAGCGCGCAGGCTCTGGATCGCGCGGATCGCCGTGTTCCGGGCGTGGCGCTGCAGCGCCGCGTACAGCTCGGGCGACACCGACTCGTCGCCCAGCTGCGCCTCGAAGATGTTCGACAGCCGGATCGCCCCGAGTTTCACGGACTCGACCGCGCGATGCCCGCTGCGCGACCCGACGATCAGCTCCGTCGACCCGCCGCCGATGTCCACGACGAGCGCGTCCCGCTCGCCGAGATCGAGTCCGCTGGCCACCCCCAGGAAGATGAGCCGCGCCTCCTCGAGCCCCGAGATCGGGTGCACGACGATGCCGGCTTCGTCGTGGAGCAGCTCGAGGAACGCCAGGCGGTTGCGCGCCTCGCGCGTCGCGGACGTCGCGATCGCCTTGATCGAGTCCGCCCCGGCGGCGCGCGCCATCTGCGCGAAGCCGGCGACGACGAGCGCCGCACGGGCCATCGCCGCCGGCTGCAGCAGGCCGGTCTCGAACTCACCCTCCCCGAGCCGCACCGTCTCCTTGCGCTGCGCCACCTCCGTGTAGCTGCCGTCCGGCCGGAACCGCACGAGCAACATCCGCACGGAGTTCGTGCCGATATCGATGAACGCCTTGACGGTGGATTCAGGCTCCATCGCGCGCCGGACGTCCGAGCGCCGCGAGCGCCGCCGACAGGCGGGCCCGCGTCTCCTCGTCCAGCCGGGCGAGGGCGGGCGCGTCCGCCAGCAGGGCGACGGCCGTGTCGAACTTGCTGCCGCGCGCGGCCGCACCGCCGCACGCCTTCGACAGCGCCGGGACGACGCGTTCGAGGATCCCGGCGGCGGCGCCGGACGCCAGCTCGAACTCGACCTCGTCGAAGCGGGCGACGGCGTCCGCGCCGCGCTGCCCGTCGCCCGCCAGGTGGACCCGGACAGCGTCGATCGACAGCTCGCCGGCCGCCGCGCCGTCCACGTAGGCCGTGCGCACCTGCCGGCGCTGCGCGAGCGCGAACAGCGGCAGAAGCGGGGGAATCGCGCCGCCGCACGCCGCCTGGGCCGCGGCGCGGACCGCGTCCGGCCAGGCGGCGGGATCGAACGGTGCGCCGCGGATCGGGCCCTCGATCTCGGCGCGTGTCTGGACGGGGCCGCCGTCGGCGGTCGCCGCCGCGCTGAGCTGCTTGAGCGTCACAATGTGCTGGACCGCCGGGCCGCCGTCCGCGCCGCCGCGGGCCAGATAGCGCGTGCGGTGGCGCAGCACCCAGCCGGCGAGCAGCAGCGGCAGCGCCGCGCCGTCGGCGTACTCGTCCTGGTCCACGCGCTCGCGGACGATGTCCAGGGCGATGCCCGGCGCCAGCGTCGCGGCGCGGGCGAGCGCCGCGCCGCGCGCGGGATCGTCCAGGCGGAACTTGGCCTCGATCTCGGTCGGCATCGGCTCGCTCATCACACTCTCCTCAACATTCCGAACACTCTCCTCAACATTCCGAGTGGCCGCAGGTGAAGCACTTCTGGCAGCCCTCGATGTGGACGAACGTCGCGAAGCCGCACTCCGGGCACAGGTCCGCGCCCGGCAGGTGCGGCGCCGCGCCGTGCGCATGCTCCACGGACGCGCCGTCGCCGTGCGCCGTCCTGCGGGAGCCTGGATCGACGTCGCCCGCCGGCGGCGCGAACAAGGACGGCTGCACGGTGTCGATCGCCTCGCCCCCCCCTTCCGCCGCGTCCCGCAACGCCTGGGCGATGCCGTCGGGGATCGAGCGCACGCGATCGGCTCCGAAGCCCACGTGGCGGCTGCCGCCGATCCCCTCGAGCTCGTCGACGACGAGCCGCAGCCGTTCGCTGGGCGCCAGGCGGCTCGGCATGCGCAGCGTCAGGCTGATCAGGCGGCCCAGCGCCTCCGCGTCCGCGGCCAGGTCGCTGCCGGCCTTGCCGACGTTCACGAAGACCTCAAAGGGTTCGCCCTCGGCGCCCATGTTCACCGTCACGTAGGCCTTGCCGAACGGCGTGTTCACCCGCACCGTCCGCCCGATCGTCTGCCGCGGCCGGCGGCGGACGGTATCGGCGGACGGCCACTGGGGCGTCGCCGCGTGATCGGCGGCCGACGTCGCCGCACCGTCGACAGCGCCACCGCTGCTGTCCGGACCGGCCGAACTCGCCGAATCCGCTGCCGCATCGTCCTTGAGGTGCAGCACCTGCTCGTTGCGCGAGCCATCGCGGTAGATCGTGCCGCCCTTGCAGCCCAGGCGATACATCGCCTCGTACAGAGCGCGCGTCTGCTCGATCGTGTAGCCGTTCGGCACGTTGCACGTCTTGGAGATCGCCGAGTCGATCCAGCGCTGGATCGCCGCTTGGGCGCCCACGTGCTCGAGCGGCGTCAGGTCCATCGCGGTCACGAAGTGGTCGGGCAGCGCGGCGTCGTGGGGATGGGCGGCGCGCCACTCCTGGACGACGGCGACGCTCTCCTCGTGCCACCCCAGGCGGCTCTTGCGGTAGAAGGACCAGCTGAAGAACGGCTCGATGCCGGTGGACGTGTTCACCATCGTGCCGGTCGTGCCGGTCGGGGCCTGGGTGAGGAGCGTGACGTTGCGCAGCCCTTTGGCCCGCACCGCCTCGCGGACGTCCTCGGCCATGCCCAGCATGTAGCCGCTCGTTAGCAGCGGCTCCGCCTCGAACCGCGGGAAGCTCCCCTTCTCTTGGGCGATGTCCGCGGACGCCAGGTATGCCGCGCGGGCCAGGAAGCCGAAGAGCGCGTCGCAGAACGCGTTGCCGGCCTCGCCGCCGTAGCGCACGCCGCAGCGGACCATCAGCTCGGCCAGGCCCATCGTCCCGAGCCCGACGCGCCGTTCGGACTTCTGCTGCGCCTCGTTCTCGGGGAAGTGGTACGGCGTCGCGTCGATCACATCGTCCAAGAACCGCACGGCGTAGCCGACCGCCCGTTCGAGCGACGGCCAGTCGACGGCCCCGTCGGGCGTCGCGAAGCGGGCCAGGTTGAGCGCGCCGAGGTTGCAGACGGACCAGGC